>DATFYA010000030.1 GCA_035315345.1 Candidatus Methylomirabilota bacterium | reverse complement strand
GGCGACCGGTGCCCCGCCGTTCGACACCCGGGACCCGCTGGCGCTGATCCACGACCATCTGGCACGCATGCCGATGCCCCCAGCCGTGCGGAATCCGGCCCTACCGGAGGTCTTGTCGCAGATTATCCTGCACTTAGGGCTCGCGATGAAATAACCTCTCGTTTGGCTGTGCGGCACTACGGTTCCTGCTATGGCCGTTGCGGTGGACTCACTGTCTCGTCGGTTCGAGGCTCTGCGGCCGCATCTGAACGAGCGTCAGCGACGGTTGTGGCTGGGCGCGGAGGCTCGTGAACTCGGCCCGGGTGGGGCGGGGGTGGTCGCGGCGGCGGTCGGAGTGGCTGCGGACACCGTTCGGCGGGGTCGCGCCGAGCTCGACGATCCGGCGCCTGCGCCGGTGGGCTCCTCGCGGAAGGCCGGTGGCGGTCGCAAACGCGCCGAGGCCCATGACCCGGCGCTGGTGGCAGCGTTGGAACAACTGGTCGACCCGGACAGCCGCGGGGATCCGATGTCACCGCTGCGGTGGACCAGCAAGTCCACCCGGACGCTGGCCACGGCGTTGCGCGAGCGCGGTCACCAGGTCAGCGAGTTCGTGGTGCGCCGGCTGCTCAAGGCCCTGGGATACAGCCTGCAGGCCAACATCAAGACCGCCGAGGGGCGCCAGCATCCCGACCGCGACGCGCAGTTCGGCTACCTCAACGACCAGGTCAAGGCCCACCAGGACGAGGGCTGCCCGGTGATCAGCGTGGACACCAAGAAGAAAGAACTCATCGGCAACTACCGCAACAGTGGCCGGGAGTGGCAGCCCACCGGTGATCCCACCCAGGTCAACGTCTACGACTTCATCGATACCGACCTCGGTAAGGCCATCCCGTACGGCGTCTACGACCTCGCCGCGAACACCGGCTGGGTGGGCGTGGGGACCGACCATGAC
This sequence comes from Candidatus Methylomirabilota bacterium, assembly GCA_035315345.1. Classification (NCBI taxonomy): domain Bacteria; phylum Methylomirabilota (SeqCode); species Candidatus Methylomirabilota bacterium. Next base: position 1,260 of record DATFYA010000030.1, on the reverse strand, counting down.
ACCTCGGCCTTCGCGGTGGCCACCATCGCCCGGTGGTGGGATGCGGTGGGCCAAGGCGCCTACCCCGGCGCCGGGAAGCTGCTCATCACCGCCGACGGTGGCGGGTCCAACGGCTCCCGCACCCGGCTGTGGAAGACCGAGCTGGCCGCTCTGGCCGCCCGCACCGGCCTGACGATCACCGTCTGCCACCTCCCACCGGGTACCTCGAAGTGGAACAAGATCGAGCACCGGCTGTTCTCCCACATCTCCATGAACTGGCGCGGACGGCCGCTGACCAGCCACGAAGTGATCGTCGAGACCATCGGCGCCACCACCACCCGGGCCGGACTCAGCGTCCACGCCGAACTCGACGAAGCCACCTACCCCAAAGGTGTCAAGATCCCAGACCAGGAGATGAAGGCACTCCAGGCCAGCGGCGTCCTCGTCCGCCATACCTTCCACGGCGACTGGAACTACACACTGCGCGCCCAACCCGACACGCCCGACCCCGGATGAACTAATTCATCGCGGGTCCTTACTGCACGCCGTAGGTGCCGGATGTGGACCGCGTCCGGCGCCGGTAGCCCTCACACGTGACCGAGCCCCGGCCGACCGCTCACACACCTGGTCCTGGTGTTGACCGTCCTATTTCGCTTACAGCGCCGTCGGCCTGTCACTTCCGCCGGAGTGCAGGTGGGCCGCGGGTCCCGCCGCCGCCGCGCCGGATCGTGCGCACGTTGTCCAGCTCGGCGGTAGCTGCCTCCTCGGCGTCCGGACCGATCGCGGCGGTCGTCACATCGTATTCGCGCGCACCCCTCGGCAGCTGAGGTGAAGTTGGGGGAGTCGGTGGATGTCGAGCAGCTGAAGGACGCGCGTGATATGCGGGGTGGCGTGGATCTCGACGTCCAATCTGCGGTCGCGGTAGGGGGCGGTGTCGCGGATGAGGGTGCGGGCCGCGGCGGCGGCGAGGAACGTCACGGCATTCAGGTCGATGCGCACGGTGGGCGATGGGGTGTCGGTGAGCGCGCGCAGCGCGGTGGCGAAGACGTCGAGGTTGGACATGTCGATCTCGCCGTCGACGTCCAGGGTGTCCGCGGTGCGGTGGAGCGCGAGGCGTTGTTCCTCGAGCCGGTCGGGGTGGCGGGCGACGGCCAGGTCGAGGTGCTCGATGCCCGCGCCGGCGCGGTTGCCGTTTCGGTCGTAGACGCACAGCACCGATACCGGGTGATCGCGGCACAGGCTGTCCAGGGTCGTCTCGATCTCTTCGTGGGTTGCCCGGGA
>DATFYA010000029.1 GCA_035315345.1 Candidatus Methylomirabilota bacterium | reverse complement strand
TCACGATCCCGGACGTGGCCTCGGGCCCCGGGCTGGAGGAGGCAGGCCACTGGGTATTGCCGGCGGTCCGGGAGATCGCGGCGGCCTGAGCCCGGAAAGGACGACGCCATGGACGCGGAGGAGCGCCGACGGTATCTCGAGCCGACCCGGCTCATCGACTCGACCCACGCGGCGGTGATCGAGCAGGCCCGCCGGCTGACCGCGGGCTGCGCGAGCGACCGGGAGAGGCTCGAGCGCATCTACTACTTCGTGCGCGACATCCCCTACGACATCCTCGCCGCCTTCCGCGATCTCGCGGCGGGCCGGGGACGGGCGAGCGACGTGCTGCAGGCCGGCCACGCGTTTTGCATGGGCAAGGCCAGCTCCTTCGTCGCGCTCTGCCGCGCCGCCGGCATTCCCGCGCGCGTCGGCTTCCAGCAGCTGCACTGCCCGGACAAGCCGTTCATGTCCGAGGAGGTGCGGCGGCTCTGGGGCGATCGGCCGCTGCCCCGCCACTCGCTGGGCGAGGCCTATCTCGACGGCCGCTGGCTGAAGCTCGACGCGACCATCGACGCCGCGACCGCCGCCGCCAAGGGCCGGCCCTACACGCGGCAGTTCGACGGCCTGCACGACATCCCCACCGTGGAGGGGCCGATCGTGAAGGATCTCGAGAGCCACGCCGACTACCCGCCGGACGTCGCCGCCTGGTACGAGACGATGGCGCGCGAGGTGATGCGGGCGCTCGACGCGGCCGATGCCCGCGACCGCGTGGCCTCCGACGACGCGCTCTGGAGCGGGCCGCGCCCCGGCGGCGCGTAGACGTCGCTTCTCGAAGGATGGACGTCGGTCGGAGGCGCCTTGGTATCGGTGGTACCCTCGGATCGTGACGAGCGCCGGCGCAGTCCTCGCCCGGCCCAGCGGGCATGAAGACCGAGGTGCCTCCGGGCCGGACTCACGCCTCGGTCGAGGATCGGAGCCCCGTTGAGCGCTCCAGTGGGGCCGAATCCGGCCAATCTGTCGTTCGTCGAGGACCTCTATCGCGAGTTCCTTCGCGACGAGTCCGCGGTCCCGGAACAATGGCGCCGGTACTTCGAGCGGCTCGACGGGGACAACGGCGGCGCGCCCGGCTGGCGCCCGGGTCCGTCGTTCAAGCCGCGAAGCCTGTTCGCTCCGGTCGGCTCCGCCGGCGCCGAGCCGCCGGACGTGACGGAGCTGCTGAGGCGTCAAGACCGAGTCGCGGAGCTGATCTCCGCCTACCTGGACCGCGGGCACCTGGCGGCCCGGATCGATCCCCTCGGCTTCCCACGGGCGCCCCAGGCGCAGCTCGATCCCGCCTTCTACGGCTTGAGCGATGACGACCTGGACCGGTCCTTCTCGACGCATGGCATTCCGGGGCCTCCGCTCCGGCCGCTGCGCGAGATCCTGGACATCTTGCGCGCCGCCTACTGCGGCTCGGTGGGCCTCGAATTCATGCACATCGACGATCTCGAGCGGCGCACGTGGCTCCGCGAGCGGATGGAGGAGGTGGGTCACCGCGCCCACCTCACGCGAGACGAGCAGCTGCGGGTGCTGACGCGATTGACCGACGCGGCCATCTTCGAGGAGTTCATCCAGCACAAGTATCCGGGGGCCAAGAGCTTCTCGCTCGAAGGGGCCGAGAGCCTCATCCCGCTGCTCGATCTCGTCATCGAGACCGCGGCCGGGCAGGGGGTCGAGGAGATCGTGATGGCCATGGCGCATCGCGGCCGGCTGAATGTCCTCGCCAACATCCTCGGCAAGCGGCCGCGCGAGATCTTCGCGGAGTTCGAGGACCGGGCCGACGCGTTCCGCGATGGCCGGGGCGACGTGAAGTATCACCTCGGCTACAGCACGGACTGGGCCACCGCCTCGGGGCGGAAGGTTCATCTGTCGTTGTGCTTCAACCCGAGCCACCTGGAGTTCGTGGATCCGGTGGCGCTCGGCCGGATGCGAGCGAAGCAGGATCGGGCCGGCGACACCGCGCGGGTGCGCGGCATGGCGCTCCTCATTCACGGGGACGCCGCCTTCGCGGGCGAGGGGGTGATCCAGGAGTCCCTCAGCCTGAGCCAGCTCGAGGGGTACCGGACGGGCGGCACCTTCCACGTCGTGGTCAACAACCAGCTCGGGTTCACCACGGCTCCCGAGGAGGCGCGCTCGTCTCCCTACGCGACCGACGTGGCCCGGATGCTCGAGGTGCCCATCTTCCACGTCAACGGCGAGGATCCGGACGCGGTCAGTCACGTGGTCGAGCTCGCGATGGAGTTCCGGCGCCGGTTCCGGAGCGACGTCGTCATCGACATGTACTGCTACCGCCGCCGCGGCCACAACGAGGGCGATGAGCCGTCCTTCACCCAGCCGCTCATGTATCGCGCGATCGAGCAGCGCGCGTCCGTCCGCGACAGCTACCTCGCGCACCTGCTCACCCTCAACGGGCTCACCCGGGACGACGCGGATCGCATCGCGGTCGAGCGGCGGACCGAGCTGGAGCAGGAGCTGAGCGAGGCGCGAAGTCCCCGCTACGCGCCGCTCCGCGAGGCGAGGGCCGGCGTCTGGATCGGCTACCACGGTGGCTCCGGCGGGGACGACGAGGACGTCGCCACCGGCACCGAGCGGGACCGGCTCACCGGGCTCGTGCGCGCGCTGGCCCGCGTACCCGACGACTTCCACGCGCACCCGACCATCGCCCGCGGGCTCGCCCGCCGCCGCGAGATGGCCGAGGGCACGCGCCCCCTCGACTGGTCCGCGGCGGAGGCGCTGGCGTTCGCGACGCTGGCCGCCGAGGGTCACCGGGTGCGGCTGACCGGTCAGGACACGGCCCGGGGCACGTTCAGCCACCGCCATGCGGTGCTGCACGATCGAGAGAGCGGCGCGACGTACATGCCGCTGGCCCACGTCGCGCCGGGCCAGGCGACCGTCGAGATCTACAACAGCCCGTTGTCGGAAGTCGGGGTGCTCGGCTTCGAATACGGCTACAGTCTGGACTGCCCCGACGGCCTGGTGCTGTGGGAGGCCCAGTTCGGCGACTTCGTCAATGCGGCCCAGGTCATCGTCGACCAGTTCATCACGAGCGCAGAGGAGAAGTGGCGCCGGCTCAGCGGGCTCGTGCTCCTGCTGCCCCACGCGTTCGAGGGCCAGGGGCCCGAGCATTCCAGTGCCCGGCTCGAGCGGTTCCTGGAGCTGGCGGTCCACGACAACATCCAGGTGACGAACCCGACCACCCCCGCCCAGTACTTCCACCTGCTGCGGCGGCAGGTGCTTCGCCGCTGGCGCAAGCCCCTCGTGGTCATGACTCCGAAGAGCCTGCTCCGGCACGTGAAGGTCGTGTCGGCGCTCGAGGAGCTCGAGCGGGGCAGCTTCCAGCGCATCATCGGCGATTCGGTCGTGTCGCCGGAAGGGGTCGTGCGGATCCTGCTCTGCAGCGGCAAGGTCTACTACGATGTGCTGGCAAAGCGGGAGGAACTGGGGCGGAGCGACGTCGCGATCCTGCGGCTCGAGCAGCTCTATCCCATGCGGGACGAGCGGCTCATGGAGGCGCTCGCCCCCTATCCCCCCTCGGCAGGCGTGGTGTGGGTGCAAGAGGAGCCGGCGAACATGGGAGCATGGCGGTACCTGCTGGCGCGCTTCGGCAACCGGCTGGCGGACGGGCGGCCCTTCGCGGGCGTCTGTCGGCCCCCTTCGGCCAGCCCGGCCACGGGCTGGGCGGCCCTTCATCGGAGCGAGCAGCAGAAGCTGCTGAAGGCGGCGTTCGATGCGAGTTGAGCTGCGCGTGCCGGCCGCGGGCGAGTCGATCACCGAAGTCCAGGTCGCGGACTGGCTCAAGCGAGCCGGCGACCCGGTACGGCAGGACGAGGCGGTCGTGCTGCTCGAGACCGACAAGGCGGCGATGGAGCTGCCGTCGCCGGTGGCCGGCGTGCTCGCCGAGATCGTGAAGCAGAAGGGGGAAACCGCGAAGGTCGGCGAGGTGCTGGCGTACGTGGAAGACGCGCCGGTTGGGGAGGCACCCGCCCCGAAGAAAGAGGCGCCTGCCGCCCAGCCGACGAAGCCGACGCCCGCGGCCCGACCAAGGAAGCCATCGCCGGCTGCCCAGCCCACCACGAGCCCGGCGGCGGAGTCGCCACGCGTGATGCCGGGCGCACGTCGGCTCATGGCGGAGCGGGGGATCGAGGCCGATGAGGTGGCCCCTACCGGGCCGGGCGGCCGGCTCCTGAAGGAGGACGTGGTCCGCCATCTCGACCAGGCGCGAGAGCCCGCGGGCGCGGCAGCGCCGGTGGGGCCGGAGGCGGCTGCCCCGGCGACGGCCGCGCCCGCCGCGGCGGCGCCGACGTCCCCACGGCCCGGGGCCGGGTCGCGGGTGGCGGCGGCGCGCGAGGAGGAAGCGGTGCCGATGAGCCCGCTGCGGCGCCGCGTCGCCGAGCGACTGGTCCAGGCGCAGCAGACCGCGGCGCTGCTGACGACGTTCAACGAGATCGACATGTCCGCGGTCATGGCGCTGCGGCGCGCTCACCAGGAGGCGTTTCAGCAGCGGCACGGCGTGAAGCTCGGCTTCATGTCGTTCTTCGTCAAGACGGTGATCGAAGCCCTCAAGCAGTGCCCCGAGCTGAACGGCGAGATCCGCGGCACCGACATCGTCTATCGCAACTACTTCGATGTCGGGATCGCGGTCGGGGGCGGGCGCGGGCTGGTGGTGCCGGTCCTCCGCCATGCGGAGCGGTTGAGCTTCGCCGAGATCGAGCGGGCCATCGCCGATTTCGCCGGCCGTGCCCAGGCGAACAAGCTCACGCCGGACGAGCTGCAAGGGGGGACGTTCACGATCTCGAACGGCGGCGTCTACGGCTCGCTGCTGTCGACGCCGATCGTGAACCCTCCGCAGAGTGGCGTCCTCGGCCTGCACGTGATCCAGGACCGTCCGGTCGCGCGGGAGGGTCAGGTGGTCATCCGCTCGATGATGTACGTCGCGCTCACCTACGACCACCGGATCGTGGACGGCCGGGAAGCGGTGGGCTTCCTGAAGCACGTGAAGGAGTGCATGGAGGAGCCGGCCCGTCTCCTGCTGGAGATGTGACGGTGGCGCCCCGCCCGCAGCACGACCTGGTCGTGATCGGCGCCGGCCCCGGCGGGTACGTGGCGGCCATCCGGGCCGCCCAGCTCGGATTGAACGTGGCGTGCGTGGAGCGCGAGCCCGTGCTCGGCGGGACGTGCTTGCGGGTGGGCTGCATCCCCAGCAAGGCGCTGCTCGAATCGAGCGAGCTCTACGCCTCCTGCCGGGGCGGCCTCGAGGCGCACGGCATCCGGCTCGGCGCCGTCACGCTCGACCTGCCGGCCATGCTCCGCCGCAAGGACGAGACGGTGTCGGGGCTCACGCGGGGGATCGACGGATTGTTCCGGAAGCACCGGATCACGCGCTACACCGGGCAGGCGCGGATCGCGGGCCCGCGCCAGGTCACCGTGGAGAGCGAGAAGGAGACGGTGGGCGTCACCGCGCGGCGCATCCTCATCGCGACGGGCAGCGCGTCCGCCGCGCTGCCCGGCGTGGCGCTGGACGGCGACCGCATCGGCACCAGCACCGAGGCGCTGAGCTACCCCGACGTTCCGGAGCACCTGGTGGTGATCGGCGCCGGCTACATCGGGCTGGAGCTGGGATCGGTGTGGCGGCGGCTGGGGGCCCGGGTCACCGTCGTCGAGTACCTGGATCGCATCCTCCCCGGCGTGGACGCGGAGATCGCCGCGGAGGCCCGGCGCTCGTTCGAGCGGCAGGGCCTCGAATTTCACCTCGGCACTGGCGTCACCGGTGCGCGCGTGGAGGGCGACCGCTGCGTCGTCGAGTGCGGGGACGCCAAGCCCCTCCACGGTGACCGGGTCCTGGTCGCGGTCGGGCGGCGGCCGATGACCGAGGGGCTCGGCCTCGACGCGGTCGGGATCACGCTGGACGCGCAGGGCCGGATTCCCGTGGACGAGCGCTTCGCCACCGGCGCCGACTCCGTGTTCGCCATCGGCGACGTGATTCGCGGTCCCATGCTGGCCCACAAGGCACAGGAGGAGGGGATCGCCTGTGTCGAGACGCTCGCGGGCGGGGCCGGGCACGTCAACTACGACGCCATCCCGAGCGTGGTGTACACCGCGCCCGAGATCGCGTCGGTCGGCCGGAGCGAAGACGAGCTCCAGCGCGCCGACGTCGAGTATCGCCGGGGGGTGTTCCCCTTCGCGGCCAACGGTCGCGCCCGCGCCCTGGGCCACCCCGAAGGCCGGGTCAAGGTGCTGGCCGACAAGAAGACCGACCGCGTGCTCGGCGTTCACATCATCGGCCCGCGCGCCGGTGACCTCATCGCCGAGGCCACCGCCGCGATGGAGTTCGGCGCGAGCAGCGAGGATATCGCGCGCACCTGCCACGCTCATCCGACCCTGGCCGAGGCGCTGCGGGAGGCGGCCCTCGCGGTGGACGGCCGCGCGATCCACGTCTGAGGCACGAAGCCGCGAACACCGATACCGGGGGGCGCCATGGCAAGCACCGTCGTCGTGCAGGGAGGAAGCTCCGGATTCGCGCAGGACATCGTCGTCGGCCGTCACCGCTTCAGCGCGGATGAGCCGGAGTCGGCGGGAGGCGGCGACCACGGGCCGTCGCCCTACGACTTGCTCCTGGCCGCGCTGGGGGCCTGAACCTCGATGACGGTCGCGCTGTACGCGCGGCGCAAGGGATGGCCGCTCACGGGAGTGACCGTCCGTCTCCGGCACTCGCGGATCCACGCGTCGGACTGCGCCGAGTGCGAGACCCGGGAGGGCATGCTCGATCGGATCGAGGCGGAGCTCGCACTCGACGGCCAGCTCGGCGACGAGCAGAAGGCGAAGCTCTTCGAGATCGCCCAGCGGTGCCCGGTCCATCGGACGCTCACGTCCGAGGTCGACATCCAGACGCGCCTGGTCTGACGGGACATGGCCTTTCGGCAGGGTGGCGCTCCGAGCGACGATCGGATGACTTCGGGAGCGCGCGCGCTCCGCGCCCTCGGCGTGGTGCTGCCGCTCGTCCTCGCGCTCGGGGGCTGCATGGTCGGGCCGAACTTCCAGCCGCCGAAGGTGAGCGTGGCGACGAGCTGGCAGGACACCGCGGATCAGCGGGTCGGCACCGGGGCCACCACGTACCGCGACTGGTGGAAGACCTTCGGCGACCCGGCCCTGGACCGCCTCGTCGAGCACGCCTACCGGGACAACCTCACGCTTCGACAGGCGGGCGTGCGGGTCCTGCAGGCCCGGGCCCAGCTGGGCGTCGCGGTCGGTGAGATCTTTCCGCAAACGCAGCAGGCCGTCGGGGCGGTGCAGTACATCCGGACGAGCGATCGGGCCCCGACGTCCACCGCCTTCTCCGGCAGCTTCGCCTACTGGCAATCCGAGATCGGGGCCCAGGCCACCTGGGAGCTGGACTTCTGGGGACGGATCCGCCGGGGCATCGAATCGGCCGACGCCAACCTGCTCGTGACGCTCGCGGACTACGACACCACGCTGGTCACGTTGACCGCGGATGTCGCGAACGCCTACATCGCGCTCCGCACCGCCGAGGAGCGTATCCGCATCGCCCGCGCGAACGTGGAGATCCAGGAGGAGACCCTCAAGATCGTGGAGGCCAAGTTCACCTACGGCACGGTGACCCAGCTCGATGTCGAGCAGGCCCGGACCGTGCTCTTGAACACGCGGGCGACGGTTCCGACCCTGGAGGCCCAGCTCCGTCAGGCGCGCGATGCGCTCAGCGCCCTGCTGGGCATGCCCCCGAGCGATCTGGGCGACCTGCTGACCGGTCCGTCGCGAATTCCCGTCTCGCCGCCCCAGATCATCGTGGGCATTCCGGCCGATCTGCTGCGCCGGCGGCCGGACCTCCGCAGCGCCGAGATGCAGGCGGCGGCTCAATCCGCCCAGATCGGCGTGGCCAAGGCGGATCTGCTCCCCGCCTTTTCCCTGATCGGCAATCTCGTCCTCCTCTCGACGGATCTGGGGACCTTCCGGCTCAGCGACATGTTCCGCTGGGGGTCTCGCCAGGTTCAGGTCGGGCCCTCCGTGCAGTGGAACATCCTCAACTACGGCCAGCTCTCGAACAACGTGCGGGCGCAGGACGCGCGCTTCCAGCAGCTGCTGCTGGCCTATCAGCAGGCGGTGCTCGTCGCGCAGCAGGACGTGCAGGACAACCTGGTCGCGTTTCTCCGCGCTCAGGACCGCGCCGACCTGCTGGCCCGCAGCGTGACCTCCAGCCGGACGGCGGTCGACCTCGCGGTGCTGCAGTACCGCGAGGGCGTGACCGACTTCACCACGGTCCTGACCGCGCAGCAGACCCTCCTGACTCAGCAGGACAGCCTGGCGAGCACGCTCGGCGGCATCTCGACGAGCCTCGTCGGCGTCTACCGGGCGCTGGGAGGCGGCTGGGAGATCCGGGAGGGTGAGGAGCTCGTGCCGCCCGAGCTGCGGGCCGAGATGCAGCAGCGCACGAACTGGGGCAATCTGCTCGCCCCCGCGCATTACAACCTGCCGGCCTCTCGTGAGCCGAAGGCGACGCCACGGTTTCCGGACTGGTGATCACATGCGGATCGGGGAGTCGGAGTCGCCCGAGAGCTCACGGAGGAGCCGCCATTCGTCGAATCGGACGCATCGCCGCCTGGACCGTGGTGTCCGGGCTGCTCGTTCTGCAATCGGGCTGTCGGGAGACGCCGCCGCCCGCGGCTCCGCCGCCGCCGAACGTGACCGTCGCCCAGCCCGTGCGGCAGACGGTGACCGACTACCTCGACCTGACCGGCAACACGCAGGCCATCTACACCGTGCAGCTGGTCGCGCGGGTGGCCGGGTACCTCGAGAAGGTGCTGTTCCAGGACGGGCAGCGGGTCAAGAAGGGCCAGCCGCTCTTCGTCATCCAGCAGAATACCTATGAGGACAACCTCCGGCAGGCCGAGGCCACCATTCAGCAGTTCCGGGCCCAGCTGCAGTACGCCGAATCCCAGCTGAACCGCTTCACCAACTTGATCCAGCACAACGCGGCCGCCCAGGCCGACGTCGACAACTGGCGCTTCCAGCGCGATACCGCCGCGGCCAACCTCGCCTCGGCGCAGGCCCAGCGAGATCTGGCGAAGCTCAATCTGGAGTACACGCAGGTCACCGCGCCGTTCGACGGGCGAATGGATCGACGGCTGGTGGATCCCGGCAACCTGGTCGGGTCGCCCGGCAACACGGTCCTGGCCAACATCAACCAGATCGACCCGATCTACGTCTACTTCAACATCAGCGATCTCGATCTGGCCCGCCTGCTCAAGAGCACGCGCGGGATCCCCGGCCCGTCGGACGCGCGGAAATGGCCGGTGCACGCGGGCCTGCCCAGTGAAGAGGGCTATCCCCACCGGGGACACCTCGACTTTGCCGCGATCAGCCTGACCGCCACCACCGGCACGCTGCTGATGCGCGGCGTGCTGCCCAACCCGGACGGGAAGATCCTCCCCGGCCTCTACTCGCGGGTGCGGGTGCCCCTCGAGCAGAAAGCCGCGCTCCTGGTTCCCGAGGTGGCGATCGGGCATGACCAGCAGGGCGCGTACCTGCTCGTGGTGAACGACAAGAACGCCGTGGAGCGCCGCAACGTCACGACCGGGATCGCGGTGGATGGACGCCGGGTCATCGAGGGCGGACTCACCGGCCCGGAGTGGGTGATCGTCAACGGTCTGCTGAAGGCCGCGCCCGGGCGCCAGGTCACCCCCGAGCGGGCGGGCGGCGAGGGCCCGCCGGCCCCCGGCGCCCCGGCGGCCCTTCCTCCGAGGAAGACCGCGCCGTGATCTCCCGGTTCTTCATCGAGCGGCCGATCTTCGCCAACGTCATCGCCCTCGTCACCGTCCTCATCGGGGCCGTGTTCATCTACGGCCTGCCCATCGCGCAGTATCCCGAGATCGTTCCGCCGACCATCCAGGTGAGCACGCGCTATCCGGGGGCGAGTGCGGAGGTCGTCGCGGCCACGATCGGGGTCCCGCTGGAGCAGGCGATCAACGGGGTCGAGAACTCCATCTACATGTCCTCGACCAGCGCGAGCGACGGCTCGTACCAGCTGACGATCACCTTCGACGTCGGCACGGACCTCGACACGTCGCTGGCCCTCGTCCAGAACCTCGCCAACAGCGCCCTGGCCCAGCTCCCCGGCGGCGTCACCGTCCAGGGGGTCAACGTCCGCAAGGTCTCCCCCAACATCCTGCTGGTGGCCAGCCTCTATGCCGAGGACGAGCGCTTCGACGAGATCTTCTATTCCAACTACGCGCTCATCAATCTGCAGAACCCGCTGGCCCGGATCCCGGGCGTGGGCCAGGTGCGGATCTTCGGGGCCGGCCCCTACAGCATGCGGGTCTGGCTGGACCCGAAGCGGCTGCAGACGTTCGGGCTCACCACCGCGGACGTCCTGGCCGCGATCCGGGGGCAGAACATCGAGGTCGTGGCCGGCCAGCTCGGGGCGCCGCCGGTCCCGGAGGACCAGCCGTTCCAGTTCACCATCAACGCCCTGGGCCGCCTCTCCGATGCCGGCCAGTTCGAGGCGATCACGATCAAGTCGGTCGGCGGCACCGCGCCGCAGCTCGTGCGCCTGCGCGATGTCGCCCGGGTGGACCTGAGCCAGCAGAGCTTCAGCAACTATTCGCGGTTCACCGGCCACAAGTCGGCCCAGATCGTGGTGTTCGCGCTGCCGGGGGCCAACGCCATCCAGGTCGCCAACCGCGTGTACGCGGCCATGGCCGAGATGAGCCAGCAGTTTCCCGACGGCATGAAGTACGCGATCCGCTACGACACCACCCTGTTCGTCCGGGAGGCCATCTCCGCCGTCTACCACACCCTGTTCATCGCCGCGGTGCTGGTGCTGATCGTCATTCTCGTCTTCCTGCAGAACTTCCGGGGCATGCTGGTGCCGGCCACCACGGTTCCGGTCACCATCGTCGGCGCCTTCATCGCCATGGCCGCGCTGGGCTTCACCGTGAACCTGATGACGCTGTTCGCCCTGATCCTGGCCATCGGCATCGTGGTGGACGACGCCATCATCATCGTGGAGAACAGCTCGTACTACATCGAGCAGGGGATGTCCCCCAAGGACGCCACCATCCGGGCCATGGACGAGCTCACCGGGCCGGTGATGGGCATCACCCTGGCCCTGGTGGCGGTCTTCCTTCCGGCCGCCTTCCTGCCCGGGATCACCGGGCAGATCTTCCGGCAGTTCGCGCTCGTCATCGCCGCCACCGCGGTCATCAGCGCGCTCAACGCCTTGACCCTGAAGCCGGTCCAGTGCGCGCTCTGGTTGAAGCCGCGCGGGAGCAAGCGTCCCAACTGGTTCTACCGCGGCTTCAACCGGGCCTTCGGAGCGGTGACCGACGTCTACATCGGGATCGTCGGACGGATGGTGAAGCACCCGGGACTGATGGTCGTGCTCTTCGCGGTCATCGTCGGGGCGACCGCGTGGGGGTTCGTCCGCCAGCCGACCGGGTTCCTCCCCACCGAGGATCAGGGCTACGCGGTCCTGGTCTCCATCCTGCCCGAAGGCGCCTCGCAGCCCCGATCGCGGAGCGTGGCCGAGAAGATCGCGGCCCTGCTGGAGAAGACCGACGGGCTCGCGGGCTGGGTGACCATCGGAGGATTCTCGGTCCTCGACTTCGCCAACGTCCCGAACGTATCCACGACCTTCATCGTGTACAAGAGCTGGAATGAGCGCGGCGCGGGGCTCACGCAGGACCGGATCGTCTCCGGTCTCAATCGCGAGCTGGCCGGGATCCAGGAGGCCCTGGCCTTCGTGGTGATCCCGCCGCCCATCCGCGGCCTCGGCCAGACCGGGGGCTTCCAGATGATGGTGGAGGACCGTCGAAGCCTCGGCCTCGCCGAGCTCCAGCGCAACACGGCCGAGCTCGTTCAGAAGGGCAACGCCAACCCGAGCCTCCGCGGCCTCGCCAGCACGTTCAGCGCCCGCAGCCCGCAGGTCTACCTGAACATCGACCGGACCAAGGCGGAGTCCATGCAGGTGCTGCCGTCGAGCATCTTCGAAACCCTGCAGGC
>DATFYA010000028.1 GCA_035315345.1 Candidatus Methylomirabilota bacterium | reverse complement strand
TTGGTGGGCCGTCAAGGACTCGAACCTTGGACCCGCTGATTAAGAGTCAGCTGCTCTACCAACTGAGCTAACGGCCCGCGTCGTAGCGGGAACTGCTCCTGCCCACCTGCCGCTTCGAAAATGGTGCGCCCAAGAGGATTCGAACCTCTGGCCTTTAGCTCCGGAGGCTAACGCTCTATCCAGCTGAGCTATGGGCGCCCGACGCCTCGACCTGGCTTTCAGGAGTGGGGTGACCGAAGGGAATCGAACCCTCAACCCCTGGAGCCACAGTCCAGTGCTCTAACCAATTGAGCTACGGTCACCGTCCCCGGGACGACAGCCAAGTTGTGACTCTACCGTAGGTTTCTGTACCGGTCAAACGGCTCCGCTCAGGCGGGAGGGCGGGCGCCTCGATGGCCGGCCGCCAGCGCGGTGCGCATCGCGCGCAGGCCGTCCTCGGCGCCGCGGAGTGGTGTCTTCAGCAGGGTCCGCGCCTTGGTGATGCTGAGCCCGCCGTCCAGCGGCCGCGCCGCCTTCTGCCCGAGCTCGGCGGTCAGCGACGGCGTCAGGCGCGAGCCGTCGAGATCGAAGACGTGGCAGATCAGGCGCGCGAAGGCCATGCGGTCGATCGTGTCGGCGCCGGCCAGGTGCCAGATGCCACGCTCCTCGCGCTCGCAGCACTCCACGGTGGCGGTGGCCACGTCGGGGTTGTAGGACGGCGAGGCGCGCTGATCCACCGCGGGGCGGAAGCCGGTGCCGCCGCGACAGGCGCGGATGAGCTGGTAGACGAAGTTCTTCTCCTGGTGCTCGGGGCCGTACACCACGCTGGTCCGCACGACCAGCGCGCGATCCAGCGCGGCCAGCACCGCGCGCTCGCCCTGCGCCTTGCTCTGCCCGTACACGCCGAGGGGTCGGGGCGGGGCGTCCTCGGCGAACGGGCCGCCGACGCCGTCGAAGACGTAGTCCGAGGAGTAGTAGACGAAGCCGGCGCCGGCGCGCGCGGCGGCCCGGGCCGCGGCCACCGGCGCGTGCAGGTTCACCGCGAACGCCTCGTCGGGATGCTCCTCGCAGTAGTCCACGTGGCTCAGCGCGGCCGGACAGATGACCCAGTCGGGCCGGGTCTCTCCGATCATGCGCTCGACGGCGCCGGCGGCCGTGAAATCGAGCGGCACGAGTCCCGGCCGCTCGTGATGCGCCCGCGTGCCCACCGCGTGGTGGCCGCGCTCGCGCAGCGCGTGCAGGAGCGCGGCCCCGACCTGGCCCGAGGCGCCGATCACCAGCGCGCGCACGTCGCATGCTCCATGGCGACTGGACGATACCGAAGCGTGGGACGGACGGCAACCCGCCCCGCTTGCCCGTGGCGTCGGCGCAGGTCTACACTCCCCTGCCATGACCACTACCGACAGGCCCCTGGTGCTGTTGTGGATTCCCGAGCCCGGCCCGTACCGTCAGGCGCTCGAGCGCGCGGGCCTGGACTCGCGCCTGGATGTCGTCTCGGTCCCGATGGCCGAGGAGCCCGCGCCCGAACTGCTCGCGCGATGCGAGGCGATGCTCGCCTTCCGCGCGGGGGCGGGCCTGCTCTCGCGCATGCCGCGCCTCCGCTGGATCCAGACGATCACCGCGGGCGTGGAGGGCTGGCTGGCGCTGCCCGACCTGCCCGCCGCGGTGACCCTCACCTGCGCCCGCGGCACCCACCGCGTGCAGATGCCGGAGAACATCCTGGGCGCGCTCTTCCATCTGACCAAGCCGTACGCGGGCATCGTGATGGATCAGCGCGAGCGGCGCTGGCGGCGGCGCGTGTCCGAGACACTGGCCGGCAAGACCCTGGGCATCCTCGGCCTCGGGGTGATCGGCCAGGAGCTGGCGCGCAAGGCCGAGATACTCGAGATGCGCGTCGTCGGCACGCGGCGCACTCCGGCGCCGATGCCCCACGTGGAGCGCGTGCTCGGGCCCGAGGGCACCGAGGAGGTGCTCGGAACCTCCGACTTCGTGCTCCTGCTCCTGCCGGTCACGCGCGAGACGCGGGGCTTCATGAATGCGACGCGGCTCAAGCGCATGAAGCCGACCGCGTATCTGCTGAACTTCGGCCGCGGCGAACTGGTGGTGGACGCCGACCTGATCGAGGCGGTGAAGGCGCGGACCATCGCCGGCGCGGTGCTCGACGTGTTCACCACCGAGCCGCTGCCGGCCGAGCACCCGTTCTGGGTGACCGAGGGCATCACGGTGCTGCCGCACATCGGCGGGCTACATCCGGGGCGGGATCACATCGTGGCCGGCCTGTTCATCGAGAACATGGAGCGATTCCTCGAAGGCCGGGCGCTGCGGGAGACCGTCGACCGGGCGCGCGGGTACTAGGCGCCGCCGCCCGCGATGAGCCGGTCGCTCGGGCGCGCGCTGCCCGCGGAGCTGCGCCGGCGGTTGTCGCAGAGCGATCTGGGACCGCTGCTCGGGCGGGGATTGCCGTTCGTCACGCTCTCCGACGATGGGTCGCTGCACCCGATGCTCTGCAGCTATCTGGAGTGGCTCGCGCTCGATGAGCGGACGCTGCGACTGGTCATCGCGGGCGGAAGTCGCAGCGCGCGGAATCTGGAGGAGCGGTCGGTCGGGACGCTCCTGCTGGTGGAGCCCGACCGGACGGTCTACGTGAAGTGCCGGGCCGCGGGAGCCCCGCTGCGGGTGGCGGATCTGGCGCGCTTCACGCTCGCGGTGGACGACGTGCTGGCGGATTCTCCCGAGCAGACGGAAGGGGATGTGCGGATCGTGAGCGGGATCCGGTACGGACCGGCTCCCGTGATGGACGACGCGCGGGTGCAGGCGGTGCTGGTGGCGTTGCGGATGGGCTAGAACCGATAGAACCGCCCCTCACCCTGCCCTCTCCCCGCAGAGGAGAGGGAACTACACCTCATCACACCTCCAGCAGGTCGGTGCCGATCACGAGGGGGCCGGGGTAGTGCTTGCGGGTGGCCTTCTCCAGCTCGTGCGGCTCCGAGCCGGGCATCAGGTGGGTGACGGCCAGCTTCCCGACACGGGCACCGACCGCGACCCGGCCGAGGTCGTCGGGCTGGGTGTGGTAGGAGGACAGGTCCCGGATCTTCTCCTCGAGCGTCGGCCACCCGCAGTCGGGGGACCACGAGGTCTTGGTCATCTCGCAGCATTCGTGGATCAGGCAATCCACGTCGCGGCTCCAGCGCATCAGGTTCTCGCAGGGCCGCGTGTCGCCGGAGATGACGACGCTGCGGCCGCCGCCGTCGAAGCGGTAGCCGAAGGCGGGCTTGACCGGGTCGTGCTCGACCAGGAACGCGCTCACCGTGACGCCGCCGGCCTCCATGACGCGGCCTTCCTCGATCTCGGTCACCGTCACCGTGGGCGGCGTGCGGCCGATCATGTGCGAGCGCCGCACCTCGATGTCCCAGTGCAGGTAGTCGAGGAGCTTGTCCATCTGTCGCCGCGTGCCCGCGGGGCCCCAGATCTCGAGCGGCGCGTTCTGGCCCACGATCCAGCGCGTGATCAGCAGATGGCCCAGATCGATGACGTGGTCGGAGTGGTGGTGCGTGATGAAGATGCGCGGCCAGTCGTAGGGCCGCACGCCGGCCTGCACCAGCTGCACGCCGACGCCCGAGCCCGCGTCGACCAGGAAGCGCTCGTCACCGTGGGAGAGCAGCGTCGATGGCCCGCGGCGCTTCGGGTTCGGCGGCGGGGAGCCGGTACCGAGCAGCATCGCTTTCATGTCAGTGCCCCGTGGCGGGTAGCGTACCCGCGGTCTCGAATTCTGGCCGCGTGCGCTCGATCTGGCGGCCGCCGGAAAGGAAGAAGCGCGCGACCTGCTCCTGCGCCGCGCGGCCGATGGCGTGTACCTCGGGAAATGCGGTCCACGTGAGGAAGGCGTGCGGATCCTTGAAGCGGTCGGGCAGGCCCGGAGCCAGCACGTCGTGACGGAAGAGCACCGACGCCGGCTGGAGCTGTCCGGCGGCGAGCAGGGCCGCGGTGGTGGGATTCGGAACGGTGCGGTCGCCCACCGCCCACTGGAAGAGCACCGACTTGGGACCCACGCCGGCCAGCGGCAGCTGACGCACGTACGGCGCGAACGCCACCGGGCTGGCGGGCTGGGTGAGCCACTCCGCGCGATCGAAGTAGCCCTGGATGGCGAGGGCGCCCGGAGCCGGCTCCCGCTCCGGCGGCTCGCCCGGGAGCGGGATCGACTCGGTGAAGTCACTCTCGCCGTTCAGCAGCGGCGGCTGCCGCTGCCTGAGCTGCTCGATCACGAGGTGGCGGAAGATCGGCGACTGCCGCCCGATCTCCACGATCGGCCCGCCCGGCACGTTCAGCACGCCCACCCGGACCAGCGGGTCGATCGCCATCAAGAGCGTGCCGTAGATGCCGCCGAACGACTGGCCGAAGTAGTAGATGTGCTCGCGGTCGAGATCCGCGCGACCGTCGCCGTCCACGTCCACCCCGCGGCGGACGGCCCGGACCAGCTGCATCAGGTCCGCGGTGGTCTGGCGCAGCCCGTCGCGGCTGCCGATCAGCGCCAGCGGCGACGGCGCGCGCGTGCTCACGCCCTCGGTCGCCCCGATGCGACCGTTGCCGTCGACGTCCACCCCCCGCCCTCCCGCGGGCAGCGGGAGCGCCTCGTGGCCGCTGCGCAGCACGGTCAGCGTGCCCGGCGGCCCGCCGCCGTGCCCGACCACGTTGATCGCCACGGTGGCGAAGCCGGCGTGGGCCAGCGTGGCCGCGACCGTCATCGGCGCCACGTGCCGGTCGTTGCCGAAGCCGTGGCCGAAGATGGCCACCGGCCAGCCGTTGCGCGGCATGAGGCCGGCGGGCAGGTAGACCGTCACGTCCACGTCCTCGGTGGACTGCTGCGCGGGGACGTCCGTCCGGGTCGCGGTCATCGGGATGCGGCGGTCGGGCGTCAAGAACGACCGCGCGGTGAAGCGGCCGAACGCGATCGTGCGCACGTCGTTCGGCGGGACCAGCACCAGCGGCAGGGCCGCCGGCTCCTCCAGCGACGCGGCCGGATCGGTCGAGACGTGACGACGCAGCTCGAGACGGTCCAGCTCCGCGCGGGCGTACGCCGAGCGGGCGCCGCCGGGCGCCAGGGCGAAGCGCAGCTCGGGCGCGGGGCCCGACTCGAGCGCGGCGCGCATCTGCTCCAGGCCGACGGTCACGCTCTGCGTGGTGAAGACCGCGGCCGCGGCGAGATCCTGCCGCTGCAGGCCGAGCGCCTTCAGTCGCTGGAGCACCAGCCCCTGCGCGGAGATGCCGTGGGCCGCCTCGCTCATCAGCGGGCTGCCGGCGGGCGGCGCGAGCGGCTGGCCGGCCCCATCGGTCACCTTCGTGGTCAGCACCAGCGCGTAGCGCCGCGCCTGCAGGAGCATGCGCTCCGGCCGCGCGTACACGGTATTGCTCTCGCCGTCCCAGACGAGCTGAGCCAGGCCGATCGGCGCGGCGCGGGGCTCCGAGATCAGCGGCAAGAGGAACGCGGTCGCGCGGGTGAGGCTCTCCAGCGCCACGGGCCCGGTGAAGCGGATCGCGATCCGTGGATTCACGCTGAAGCCGTCCAGCTCGTTGAGCAGCCGGATCTCGTCGCAGCCGGCGGCATCGACCGCGCAATCGGGCAGCGGCAGGGCCACCCGTCGTCCGGTGGATTGCTGCGGATCGGGCGTGGTCAGGCGATCGGAGGGGAAGAGCGACTGCACCTCGGCGGCCCACCCCGCGGCCGGCGCGAGACCGCCGCCGGATGCGGCGAGCGAGACCGCCGCCGCGAGCGAGACGCCGAGCGCCAGCGATGCCCGGCGCCCGACGCGGCGGCGCACCGGCCTAGCGCGGCTGCTGGGGCGCGGGCGGCCGGGGGGCCGGCACCATGCGGCGTGGCACGCGCGGCATCGGCGGCGTCTGGTAGGCGCCGACGGTGACCGCGACCTCGGTCTCCTTGCCCTCGCGCATGAGCGAGATCTTGACGACCTTGCCCACCGGGGTGCTGGAGATGATGCGCTGGAGATCGCGCGGGCCCTCGACCGAGGCGCCGTCCACGGACACCACGACGTCGTTGGCCTTGATGCCGCCCTGATCGGCGGGCTGGCCGGCCGCGACCTGGCGGATCAGCACGCCCTTGGGCTCCTTGAGCCCGAACCTCGCGGCTTCCTCGTCCGGCACCTCGGCGATGGTCACGCCGAGCCAGCCCCATTCGACCTTGCCCTTCTCGGCCAGCTGGGGCAGCAGGGCCTTCACCAGGTTCACGGGGATCGCGAAGCCGATCGAGCCGTTGACCGCGGCCATGCTGTTGACGCCCACCACCTCGCCCGCCATGTTCACGAGCGGGCCGCCCGAGTTGCCGGGATTCACCGCGGCGTCGGTCTGGATGAACTCGAAGCCGGGCGCGGCCACCTGGATGGGCGAGCCCTTGCGGCTGACGATGCCGAACGACACGGTCTGCTCGAGTCCGAACGGATGGCCGAGGGCCAGCACGAACTCACCCACGCGCGTGCGGTTCGAGTCGCCCAGGGGCGCCACCGGCAGGCCCGTCGCGTCGATCTTCAGCAGCGCCAGGTCCACCCGCTCGTCGAGGCCGATCAGCCTGGCGTCGAAGCGCCGGCCGTCGGTCAGCCGCACCTGGATGCGCTCGGCGTCGGCCACCACGTGGGCGTTCGTCACCAGGTAGCCGTCCTCGCGGATGACGAAGCCCGAGCCCGAGCTGCGCCGCTCGTCGGGCGGCGCGGGCGCGTTCGGCGGCTGGTCCCCCTCGGGCGGCTCGGCCACCCGCCGCACGCGCACCTGCACGAGCGACGGCTTCATCCGCTCGGACAGGTCGTGCATGAAGTCGTTCAGCCGCGCGATGTCGGCCGGCGGGGTGGCGCCCTGACTCTCCTTCCACAGCGGCTCGGCCGCCTGGGCCAGTGGCATGGCCCCCTGGATCACGACGAGCGCGAGGGCCAGCGCGACGGGGAGAGCCGGAAGACGCATCTGCAAACCTCCTGGGGGTGAGTGGTGCTCGGGCCGGGACCGATTATACCGCGGGAGTGATTCCGGGCCGGACCCGCTCCGCCTCACCAGACGCACGCGGCGCACCGTCTATTCGGCCGGCGGGCCGGCGCCCTATCGGCGGACCTCGCGGAGCACGTGGCCCAGCTCGGGGAGGATCAGCTTCTCCAGCGCCAGCCGGCAGGCGTTCGGTGAGCCCGGCAGCGAGAAGAGCGCGCGCCCCTGCACCACCCCGCCCTGGGCTCGCGACATCATGGCGGCGGCGCCGATCTCCTGGTAGGAGAGCATGCGAAACAGCTCGCCGAAGCCGGTGAGCCGCTTGTCGAGCAGCACCTCCACCGCCTCGTAGGTCGAGTCCCGCGAGGTCACGCCGGTGCCGCCGGTGAGGACGAAGGCCTCGACGGCGGCATCCGCGCAGCCCTTCCGGATCAGCCCGGTGACCTGGGTCGGCTCGTCGCGCACGATCGCGTGGCCGACGACGGTGTGCCCGGCGCCGGTGAGCAGCTCGCGGATGAGCCGGCCGCTGGTGTCGGTCGCCTCGGTCTTCGAGTCGGAGATGGTGAGCACGAAGCAGCCGATGGACCGCGGGGCGGTGGCCTTGTGCTCCAGCGGGACGCGGTCGGCCCCGCTCACCGCTCGGCCTCTTCCAGATAGACGGTCCGGTCCTCGACGGTCGCGATGTACCGCGGCACGCTCTCCCCCGGCACGGTCATGCAGGCGCCGGTGCGCATGTCGAACTCCCAGCCGTGGAGCGGGCACACCACGATGTCGCCTTCCACCCAGCCGTCGCAGAGGCTGCCGCCTTGATGCGGGCAGTCGTTGCCGATGGCGAGGAGCTCCTCGCCCCGGCGGAAGACGGCCACGTCCCGGCCGTCCACGCTCGCCAGCACGCCCTTGCCGGACGTCACCGCCGCCACCGGCATCGCCTTCACGCGCACGCTAATCGCCTCCGTAGGCCTGGTCGAGGATCTCGACGATGTGGAGCACCTGCACCGGCGAGCCCTTCGCCGCGAGCCCCTGGGCGATCTGGATGATGCAGCCCGGATTGGCGGTGACCACCGCGTCGGCCCCGGTGGCCTGCACGTGGGCGATCTTCCGCTCCTGCAGGCGCGTGGCCATCTCCGGCTGGGTGAGATTGTAGGTGCCGGCCGAGCCGCAGCACCAGTCGGCTTCCTTCAGCTCGACGACGCGCAGGCCCGGCACCTGTGCGAGGAGGGCCCGGGGCTGCGTCCGGATCTTCTGCCCGTGGACGACGTGACACGGATCGTGATAGGTCACGGTGCGCTCCACCGGCGCGAGCGGCCCGCGCAGCGGCTGCTCGGCGAGGAACTCGGAGACGTCGCGCACCCGCGACGCGAAGCGGGCGGCCCGGTCGCGCCACGCCGGATCGCCGGCCAGCAGCAGCCCGTACGCCTTCATGTGCGCGCCGCAGCCCGACGTGTTGACGATCACCGCCTCGACGTCGGCGCGCTCGAAGGCCTCGATGGTGCGCCGGGCCAGGTCGAGCGCGGTCGCGTGCTCGCCGGCGTGCGCGTGGAGCGCACCGCAGCAGGCCTGCGCGCGGGGGGCGACGACCTCCGCGCCGTTGCGGGCGAGCACGCGCGCGGTGGCCCGGTTCTGCGGGCCGAAGGCCACCTGCTGGATGCAGCCGGTGAGCAGCCCGACCCGGGCCCGGCGCGCGCCTCGAGCCGGCGTGACCTCGGGCAGCGGGGCGCGATCCGCCGCCGAGGGCAGCTCGGGCAGCAGCGGCTCCCAGTGGCGCAGCGAGGCGGGCAGCAGCCGGAGCAGGCCCGATGCCCGCAGCAACGTGCGCAGCCCGCTGACCTGGTAGACGCGCAGGCCCGCGGCGGCCAGGCGCAGCATCCGGGGGTGCGCCAGCAGGAGCGAGAAGTTCATCCAGCGGAAGAGACGGCGGAGCGGAGGGCCCGGCCGCTGGCGCTCGATCTCCGCGCGCGCCGCCTCGATCAGCTGTCCGTAGGGCACTCCCGAGGGGCACACCGTCTCGCAGGCGCGGCAGCCGAGGCAGAGATCGAGGTGCTCCGCGGTGGAGTCGGTGAGCTGGATCCGGCCTTCGGCCAGCGACTTCACGAGGAAGATGCGACCGCGCGGCGAGTCCATCTCCGTGCCCAGCTCGGAGAACGTCGGGCAGTAGGCGAGGCAGAGCCCGCAATGGACGCAGCGGTCCACGCCCTCCACGCTGAGGCCGTGCAGGGTGAGCGGGGCCGACGGCTTGGGCTCGGTGGCGACCGGATGGGCCATGCTAGATCTCTCCGACGAAGCGACCGGGATTCAGGATACCTCGCGGATCGAGGCGCTCCTTGATCCCCTTCATCAGACGCAGGGTCGGCCCGGCGGCGTCCCACACCGCCACGCGCTCCTTGACCGCCAGCGGCGCCCACTCCACCATCGCCTGGCCGCCGGCCTGGTTGGCGAGCCCGCGCCACTCGCTCAGCGTGGCCACCGCCGCGTTCGCGTCGGCGCCGCCGGTCAGCATCGCGGTCACGATGCCCACGCCGGCGTGCGCGGTGAGCGCGGCGCCGAGGCCGTTGCGCAGGGCCACCGTCGTGCCGGTCTCCATCAGCTCGGCGACCTGGGTGGGCCGCACCGCCCACTTCATCACCGCCGCGACGTCGTCGTGGCCGGGCCGCCCCAGCCGGGCGAGCGCACGCCAGGCGTCGTCGCACCCGGCGCCGTCCAGCACGGTGGTCTCGCCGAGCCCGAGCGGGCCGAGCAGTCGGCTCAGCTCCGCGACCTCCCAGTCCACCTGCTCGGCGATGCCGTCGAGGCCGACCAGCAGGCCCGCGCCGCCTCCGTGACCCAGGCGCCGCAGGGCCTCGCCGTCGGCCAGCTCGAGCGCGGACGGAATGACGTCGGAGGCCAGGATCGCGCGGGCGGCGGCGCCCGCGTCCTTCAGCCGGTCGAATCGGGCGACGACGAGGCGGTCCACGTCGACTTTCGGCCGCAGCTTGAACGTCGCCTCCACCATCACGCCCAACGTGCCGAACGAGCCGATGTAGAGCTTCGGCAGATCGTAGCCCGCCACGTTCTTGACGACCTTGCCGCCGCCACGCACCACGCTGCCGTCGGCCGCGACCACGGTGAGGCCGATCACCAGGTCCCGCGCGGTGCCGTACAGATGCCGTCGCGGCCCCGACGCGTTGGTGGCCAGCACGCCACCCACGGTGGCGCCGCCGGCGGTGGCCGGATCGAGCGAGAGCCACTGCCCGCGCTGGCCCAGCTCGGCCTGCAGGGTGTCGAACGGCACACCGGCTTCCACCGTGACGGTGAGATCGCCCGGCTCGTGCTCGAGGATGCGGTTGAGCCGGCGCAGGCCGAGCACGAGGCCGATGCGGTTCGGCGGCGAGCCGACCGCCATCTTGGTCCCGCCGCCCCATGGCGTGACCGGCAGCCCGGCCTCGCCGGCCATCAGGAGGGCAGCCGCGACCTCTTCCTTCGTGCCCGGGAAGACGACCGCCTCGGGGGCGCGGCCCTCGACGAGGTAGGGCGAGCAGTCCACCCCGGTGAGCACGTGCGGGGCGCCCACGAGACCGCGAAGCTTGTCCGTCAGGGCGGAGGGCACGGGGAGACTCCGGTGCCCCGCGCTAGAAGCGCTGAGCGAGGCCCTTCTCTTCGATCGGATGCGGGCGGTAGGCGGGCCCCACCTCGACGCACGCCTTGTTGCTCGGGAAGATCTTGCCCGGATTGCAGAGGCCGGCCGGATTGAAGGCCTCCTTCACCCGGTGCATGCAAGCCAGATCGGCCTCGGAGAAGATGAACGGCATGTAGTCGGCCTTCTCGAGCCCGATGCCGTGCTCGCCCGAGATGGAGCCTCCCACCTCGGCGCAGACTTTCAAGATCTGAGCGCCCGCCGCCACCACCCGCGCCTCCTCGCCCGGCTTGCGCGGATCGTAGAGGATGTTCGGATGCAGGTTGCCGTCGCCGGCGTGGAAGACGTTGCCGACCCGCAGGCCGTGGGCGGCCACGATCTCGTTCACGCGGCCCAGCACGTAGGGCAGCTTCGTGCGTGGGATCACGCCGTCCATGACCATGTACGCGGGCGAGACGCGCCCGTAGGCCCCGAACGCCGACTTGCGGCCCTTCCACAAGAGCTGCCGCTCCGCCTCGTCGCGCGCCGCGCGCACGTCGCGCGCGCCGCAGTCGCGGCAGGCCGCCACCACGCGCTCGGCCTGCGCCTCCATGCCGGCCTGCAGGCCGTCCAGCTCGATCAGGAGGGCGGCCGCCGCGTCGCGCGGATAGCCGCAGCCGAACGCGTCCTCCACCGCCTCGATCGTGAGCTGGTCGATCATCTCCATCGCGGCGGGCACGAGGCCGCGGGCGATGATCGCCGACACCGCCTCGGAGGCCTGATCGACGCGATCGAAGACGGCCAGCACCGTCTTCACCGCCTGCGGCTTCTTGAGGATGCGCACCACGATCTTGGTCGCGATGCCGAAGGTGCCCTCGGATCCCACGAAGAGGCCGACCAGGTCGTAGCCCTGCGGATCCCGCGTCTTGCCGCCGAGCCACATCAGCTCGCCGTCCGGCAGCACCACCTCCAGGCCCAGCACGTGATTCGTCGTCACCCCGTACTTCAGGGTGTGGGGCCCGCCCGAATTGTTGGCGATGTTGCCGCCGATCGTGCACGCCTGCTGGCTCGAGGGATCGGGCGCGTAGTAGAAACCCTGCGGGCCGACCGCCCACGACAGATGCAGGTTCACCAGGCCCGGCTCCACCACCGCGATCTGATTCTCGTAGTCCACCTCGAGCACGCGGTTCATCCGCATCAGCGAGATGACCAGGCCGCCCTGCGACGGCAGGCAGCCGCCCGAGAGGCCGGTGCCGGCGCCCCGGGCCACGAACGGGATGCCCTCGCGATCGGCGAGCTTGACCAGGGCCGCGACCTGCTCGGCGCTGCGCGGAAAGACCACGAAGTCGGCGAGGGCGCGGAAGAGGGTGAGCCCGTCCGACTCGTAGACCAGCAGCTCCTCGGGATCGGACAGCACGCTGCCCGGCCCGAGCAGCGTCTCCATCTCGCGTCGGAGGGACTTCTTCCGCGTATCGGTCAGCGGGGTCACGGAGGCGATTATAGCACTCACCCGCCGGGCCGCCGGGCGGCGGCCGGCCCTCTCAATAGTCGTAGAGCTGCTCGAGCGTGGCGCCGCTGCGCTCCAGCCTCGTCAGGACCGTGTGGAGCGCGCTGACCGGCGCCGCGATCCCGACACGCTGGACGCGCCGGTCGGTGAGCAGCGGCTCGGCGAGCACCAGGCGGCCGGGCCCGAGCCCGAAGGCCCACGCGCGGGGCGCGCGCACGGTGAGGAAGATCTCCTCGTTGCCCGCGATGTCGCGGAGGCGCACGCCCTGCCGGGCCAGCGCCGGCACGATCGCGGTGAAGGCCTCGTGGCGGGGCAGCCGCAGGATGTAGACGCGGGGCCCCACCGCCTTGACCTGCTTGATGCGCGCGTCGGCCAGGACCTGGTCCGGCACATTCTCGGCGAGCACGTCGATGCCGGCATTGTCGGCGCGGTGGAGGTATCCGGCGACGACGCGCGCGAGCCCGGCGTAGAGGGCCTTCACCCCGTACTCGGCGCTCAGCACCACGCGGCGCTCCCACTTCCGGACCGGACGCGGCCCCCACGGCGGCGTCTCTTTCCACAGGGCCTCGAGCCGAGCCGCGAACGGGAACTCGTACCAGGGGCGCGTGTGCAGGAACCGCGCGTACTCGCGAGCCGTCCGGGCCGCGAACGCGTCCTCGGGCGTGTCGTGGCCCGCGATCCACTCGGCGACGTGGCCCAGCGTCTTCTCGTAGGCGCCCTTCACCACGTGCTCCGCCGAGAAGCTCATGCCCGTCGCGGCGAGCCGCGAATGGATGCGGACCGGGAACGGATACTGGTTCCGCGTGGTCACGCAGACGCTCCGGTAGTAGCGCCAGAACTGCCGGATCGTGCGGAAGTAGGGGAACCGGCTCGGGGCCTCGTGGCCGATGGCGGCCGCGTACTCCTCGGCGTTGTAGACGACGTACCACTCGGGCAGCGCCAGGAATGTCGCGGCGCCCGGCCGCGCGTAGCCATCGACGCCCGCCGCGGCCGTGCTCGGCTCGTTCGCCCGCGCCGGGCCGCCCGACCCGGCGCACTGGCTGCCGATGAAGAACAGCGGGAACAGGGTCAGGGGCAGCAGGCCGAGGCCGCCGAGCACCGCGCTCCGTCGGAAGAGGCGCCCGACGCGCACGCGGGGGCGGATCAGGCGAGATCGGGCCGCGCGGCGGTGCGGCCGAGGCGCTGGCGTCCTCGAGGGATGGCTCCCCGAGCAGGACTCGAACCTGCAACCCTCCGGTTAACAGCCGGATGCTCTACCATTGAGCTATCGGGGAATCCAGGAGGGGAACCGTCCGGCTCCTTTCTACCACACGGGCCGACGCCCGCCAAGCATCGCTACCCCATCTCCCGTCGCCCTTCCATGGCCTTGGAGAGCGTCACCTCGTCGGCGTACTCGAGATCGCCTCCGACCGGCAGCCCGCGCGCGATGCGGGTGATGCGCATGCCGAGCGGCTTGAGCAGCCGGGCCAGATAGATCGCGGTCGCCTCGCCCTCGACGCTCGGGTTGGTGGCCAGGATCACCTCTTCCACCTGATCGCTCTCGAGCCGGGTCAGCAGCTCGCGCACGCGCAGGTCCTCGGGCCCGATGCCGTCCAGCGGGGAGAGCGCGCCGAGCAGGACGTGATAGCGACCGCGGAACTCGCCGGTGCGCTCGAGCGCGAGCAGGTCGTTGGGCTCCTCCACCACGCAGAGCGTCCGCTGCTCGCGCTGCGGATCGCGGCAGATCCGGCAGGGATCCTGCTCCGTCACGTTGAAGCAGACCGAGCAGTGGACGATGAGCTGCTTGAGCTGGGTCAGCGCCTCCCCGAGCGCCGCGACCTCGGGTGCGGGACGCTTGAGGAGAAAGAATGTCAGCCGCTGGGCCGTCTTGGGCCCGATGCCCGGGAGCCGCTGGAGCGCGTCGATCAGCCGGGCGACCGGCTCCGGGTAATACGCCATTACAACCCGAGGCCGGGAATCTTGAGCCCGGCCGTGATCTTGCCCATCTCGGCCTGCACCATCTCCCGCGACTTGCGCAGCGCCTCGTTGGAGGCGGCCAGCACCAGGTCCTCGAGCATCTGCGCGTCCTCGGGATTGATGACCTCGCGGTCGATCTTGATCGACACCAGCTCCTGCTTGCCGTTGGCGACCACCGTGACCATGCCGCCGCCCGCGGTGGCCTCCACCGTCTTCTTCGCGGCCTCCGCCTGCATCTGCTCCATCTGGGCCTGGAGCTTCTGGGCCTCCTTCATGATGTTGCCGAACCCTTTCACCGTGATTCTCCTTCCTCCGGGCTCCGCGGCCGCACCGCGACCACCTCGCCCTGGAATGTGCTCAGCGCGGCCTGCACCGCGGGATGGTTGCGCGCTCCGCCTCCGCCGGCCGGCGTGGCGGCATTGGTGTCGAGCTCGAAGCGTCGCGCCGAGGCCACGTGGCGCTGCACCGCCTCGTTGATCAGCTCCTTGTTGCCGCGATCGTTCAGCATCTCCCGGTGGAACCCGCTCGCCTGCAGCGCCAGGGTGAGCACGCCCTGCTCCACCCGGAGCGGCGAGGCGTGCTGCAACACCGAGCCCAGGAGGGCCTTGCGCTTCAGCACCTCGCCGACCACCCGTTCCCACGCTGTCTCGAGGTCGCCGGTCGATGCGGCCTCGCCGTCGTCGATGTCGGCGGCCGCGCTGTCGATCAGCGCTTCCGGCTCGGGTTCGGGCTCGGGCGCGCGGCGACTCGCCGGCGGCTCCGCGCGCGGGGCCATCGGCGCGCTCGGGGCGCGCGGCGTCGACGGGGTGGGCGCGGCGGGATTCCCGGGGAGCGCGGAGCCGGATCCGACGGGGCCGCCTGCGCGCGGTCCCGACGAGGGAGGCGCGGGCGCCGGCCGCGCGTCGAGCAATGTCTCCTGCACCACCACCGGGCGCGCGGCGCCACCGGCGACCGGCGGCATCTGACGCAGCCGGGTCTCGGCTTCCTCGAGCTTGCCGATGAGGGTCTCGATGGCCTGCGGCTGCGGCCGACGCGTCGCGCGCACCGCCGCGATCTCCAGCTCCACGCGCGGGTGGGGCGATCGCCGCATCTCGACGTCGGCGTCGAGGAACGCGCGCAGCACGTAGATCAGCTCGTCGGCGCTCACCGGCTCCGCGGCGGCGCGCAGCTCGGCGGCCTCGGCCGGGGTGAGATCGGCGAAGGGCGCGCCCGCGGCCACCTTCAGCACCAGCAGGCGCCGCGTCATCTCGATCGCCTCGCGGCAGAGCGTGCCCAGGTCCTCACCGGCGCTCGCGGCGCGATCGACCGCCTCGAGCGCGGCGGCGCCGTCTCCGGCCAGCAGCGCGCTCACGAAGCCGCGCACGTGCACCGGCGAGGACGAGCCGAGCAGCCGCGCCACACTGGCCTCGTCGAGCTTGCCCTCGCCATAAGCGATCGCGGTGTCCAGCAGCGAGAGCGCGTCGCGCAGGCTTCCTTCCGCCGCGCGGATCAGGACCGGCAGCGCGCCGGGCTCGAAGGGCACCCGCTCCTGCTCGAGGATCTGCGTGAGGCTCGCGGTGAGCAGCTCGGGCGGGATCGGGCGGAAGTCGAAGCGCTGGCAGCGCGACAGCACGGTGGCCGGGATCTTCTTGGGATCGGTGGTGGCGAGGATGAACACCACGTGCGCGGGCGGCTCTTCCAGCGTCTTGAGGAAGGCGTTGAACGCCGCGCCCGAGAGCATGTGGACCTCGTCCACGATGTAGACCTTGAAGCGGCCGCGCGCCGGCGCGTACTTGACGTTCTCGCGTAGCGTCCGGATGTCGTCGACGCTCGTGTTGGACGCCGCGTCGATCTCCATCACGTCCACCGGCGCGCCCGAGGTGAAGTCCCGGCACGAGGGGCACGCGCCGCACGCCTCGGTGCCGGTGCGCGCGGTACAGGCGAGTGCCTTGGCCAGGAGGCGCGCGGTGGTGGTCTTGCCCACCCCGCGCGGGCCGGTGAAGAGATAGGCGTGCGCGACCCGACCGGAGGCCAGCGCGTTGCGCAGCGTGCGCGTGACCGGGTCTTGCCCGACGACCGCGTCGAAGACCTGCGGCCGCCACTTCCTCGCGAGAACCTGATAGGTCAAAGACCGTGCACCCTCAATCGAACCGACCATACCGCGATCGCCGCACGAAACCTGCTCCGGTCAGGTACTCCCACGGCACACGGGAGGAGCGCCTTACCGTTGCTCCCTTCCGGGCCTGGCGGGGTTCGACGCATCCCGTTGCGTGGGGCCCAACCCTCAACGCCGTCCCGTACGGCTCATTCGACACGACCGGCCCTCGAGAGGGAATTCAACCCCGCTGTAGCGGATTGCGGGTTACAGGGCACCGCTACCTCCCCGTCTAGCACGGCCCACCGGCGTCGGTCGCCGATAAAGGCCCATTGGCTTCGTTGGCGCCCTCGATCGCACGCTCAACGTACGGGGAGTACGCCTCGCGTGCGCTCATCGGGCGCCGCCTCGCCACTGGACCTTTCTCGCCAACCGACCAGCCACGTGAATCGACCCACTCGTCTGGAATGGCGGAGGGGGTGGGATTCGAACCCACGGTACGGTTGCCCGTACACGGCATTTCCAGTGCCGCACCTTCGGCCACTCGGCCACCCCTCCGCGTTTTCAGCGCGCTCGTGAAGGTGCGATCAATTTGGCGGAGGGGA
>DATFYA010000027.1 GCA_035315345.1 Candidatus Methylomirabilota bacterium | reverse complement strand
AGGAGACGAAGGTCGAGATCGACAAGGCGATGCGCGCCTACGACCTCAACCGCGTGGCCGAGCTGCAGTACGGGACGCTGGCCGGACTCGAGCGTGAGCTCAAGGAAGAGGAAGAGCGGGCCCAGGCCGCCGGCGGACGCCGGCTCATCAAGGAAGAAGTGGACGAGGAGGACATCGCCGAGGTCGTCTCCCGGTGGACGGGCATCCCGCTCTCGAAGCTAATGGAGGGCGAGATGCAGAAGCTTCTCCGGCTGGAGGAGGAGCTTCACGAGCGTGTCGTGGGACAGGACGAGGCCGTCCGCGCGGTGGCCGATGCGGTCGTCCGAGCCCGGGCCGGCATCAAGGATCCCAAGCGCCCCATCGGATCGTTTCTGTTCCTGGGGCCGACCGGAGTGGGAAAGACCGAGCTGGCGCGCGCGCTTGCCGCGACGCTCTTCGACGACGAGGACAATATCGTGCGGCTCGACATGTCGGAGTACATGGAGAAGCACACCGTCGCGCGCCTCATCGGGGCGCCCCCCGGATATGTCGGCTACGAGGAAGGCGGCCAGCTGACCGAGGCGGTGCGGCGGAAGCCCTACTCGGTGGTGCTGCTCGACGAGATCGAGAAGGCGCACCCCGACGTCTTCAACGTGCTGCTCCAGGTGCTCGACGACGGCCGCCTCACCGACGGCCAGGGCCGCACGGTCAACTTCAAGAACACCGTCATCATCATGACCTCCAACATCGGCAGCCAGCTCATCCTCGAGGTGCGCGACGCGGACGAGCGCGGCTACCAGCGCATGCGCGAGCAGGTGCTCGAGGCGCTGCGCCGCCAGTTCCGGCCGGAGTTCCTGAACCGCGTGGACGAGATCGTGGTCTTCCGCGCGCTCACCGAGGCGGAGCTCGGGAAGATCGTGGAGATCCAGCTCGAGGGGCTGCGTCGCCGGCTCGCGGAGCGCCGGATCTCGATCGAGGTCACCGACGGGGCCCGGGCCCATCTGGCCCACGTGGGCTACGACCCGGTCTTCGGGGCGCGGCCGCTCAAGCGGGTGATCCAGCGGGAGGTCGAGACGCCGGTCGCGCGATTGATCGTGGCCGGCAAGCTGCGCGACGGCTCGGCGGTGCGGGTGGACGCGGCCGGGGACGCGCTGCGGGTGGAGCCGGTGGCGTGACCACCCTCGAGGACGTCATCGCCGCCGAGCTGGAGGCGCTCCTGCGCGCGGGGGTCCCGATCCGCGGGGTGCGCCTCACGGTGCGTGAGCTGGTCGTCTCGCGCATCGAGCGGGGGCCGCTGGGCCCGCGCGAGGTGAGCGACGCGGTCGAGGCGATGGTGCGCGCGGCCTGCCGGCTCGCCCGGGACGCGGGCGCGCCGGACGAGATGGTCGAGACGGTCTGTCGCGCGGCGCTGGAGGCGGTGCGCGGTCACGGCGGCGAGAGCGCCCGGTGGGTTCCCGAGGCGACCCGCGCGGCCTCCGCCGCGCTCGAGGAGCTGGCGCGGGAGGGCGGCGGGCACCCGACGTGGTGGTGGGTAGCCGGTCGGCTCTCGCGATGGTAGATGCGAGCGACTCAGCCCGTCCGCGCGCCGGCATTGCTGCCTTCCGTGGCGGGAAGGGGCAGCATCTTGTCGCTCAGGGGCGGGGCGGGCGGAAGTCCCGTGACCTCGAGGATCTCCTTCTCGTTGAGGGTCTCTCGCGAAACCAGCGCTTCGGCGAGCGCGTCGAGCTGCTTGCGATGTCGGCTCAGGAGGCGCCTGGCCTCGTCGTGGCCCTCATTGATGATCCGGAGCACCTCGGCGTCGATGGCTTCGGCGGTCGCCTCGCTGAACGGCTTCTCGCCGGTGTATCCGCTTGAGCCGCCCAGATAGGGATTCTCCCGCGGCGCGAGCTGCACCAGCCCGACCCGGTCGCTCATGCCCCAGCGCGTGACCATCCGGCGGGCCAGGTTGGTGGCTTGCTCGATGTCGCTCTCGGCCCCGGTGGTCCTGGTGCCGTAGACGATCTCCTCGGCCGCGCGACCTCCCAGCGCTCCGACGATCCGTCCCCGGAGATAGGCCTCCGGGTAGTTGTAACGATCGCTGTCGGGGCGCTGATAGGTGACGCCGAGGGCCTGCCCGCGCGGCACGATCGTCACGCGATTCACCGGATCCGCGCCCGGCACCACCAGGCCCAGGATGGTGTGCCCGCCCTCGTGGTAGGCGATGCGCTCCTTGTCGGCGCGAGTCAGCAAGAGGGGGCGCTCCGCACCGAGCACGATCTTTTCCAGCGCGTCGAGGAAGTCCTTGTGATGGACCTCGTTCTGGCCGCGCCGGGCGGCCAGCAGCGCCGCCTCGTTGACCAGGTTCCGCAGATCGGCTCCCGAGAATCCCGGCGTCGTGGCGGCGAGGTCGGCCAGGCTCACGTCGGCCGCGAGCGGCACCTTGCGGATGTGGACCTTGAGGATCGCCTCGCGCCCGGTCTTGTCGGGGAGGTTGACCACCACGCGCCGGTCGAAGCGTCCGGGTCGCAGGAGGGCCTTGTCGAGCACGTCCGGCTGGTTGGTCGCGGCCAGGACGATGATGCCCTCGCGGCTGGAGAAGCCGTCCATCTCGGTCAGGATCTGGTTGAGGGTCTGCTCCTGCTCGCTCGAGCCCCCGATCACCACCTGCCCCCGCGCGCGCCCGATGGCGTCCAGCTCGTCGATGAAGACGATCGCCGGCGCGTGCTCACGGGCTTGCTTGAAGAGGTCGCGCACCCGCGCCGCGCCCACCCCCACGATCATCTCCACGAACTCCGAGCCGCTCATGGAGAAGAACGGCACCCCGGCCTCTCCGGCGACCGCCCTCGCGAGCAGGGTCTTGCCGGTACCCGGCGCGCCCACCAGCAGGACGCCCTTCGGCGCCGTTCCGCCCAGGCGCGTGTACTTCGGGGGATCCTTGAGGAAATCCACGATCTCGACCAGCTCGTTCTCGGCTTCGTCGATACCGGCGACGTCGTCGAAGGTGACCTTCGTATCCTGCTCCTGGTCGTACCGACGCGCCTTGCTCTTGCCGATGCCCATGAGCCCTCCGCCCATCCCCATCCCTGCGCCCTGCCGCGCCCGGCGGAACATCCACACGTAGAAGCCGATGAAGAGCAGGGCCGGACCGAACCCGAACAGCAGCGTCGCCCAGGGGCTGCCACCTTCCTGGATCGGCTTGGCGAGGATCTCGACGCCGTGGGAGATCAGGAAGCCTTCGAGCCCGGGGTCCGAGAAGGAGGGAATCGTGGTGGTGAATGCGGTCACCGGCTTCGGGGATGGGGGCTCGCTCTTGGGCGCGGCCGCCTTGTTGGCCGGGGGCGAGGGCTCGCTCTTGGGCGCGGCGGCCTTGTTGGCCGGGGGCGAGTAGGTGACCGGGGCCTTGAATCGGCCGGTGATGGCGTCGCCCTGGGCGTGGATCGCCTCGACGTTGCCCTTCCCGACCTCCTCCTTGAACAGGGTATAGGGAACGGTGACCGGCCCCTCCGGGCCCGGGACCAGGAAGCGCGAGAGCGCGAAGTTCGCGACCAAGATCAGCAGGAACCAGAGCCAGGCCTTGCGCGGCACGTTTCCCGGTGCGCCCTTCCCGGGATCGGGCTTCCGTCCTGTCGGCGGGGTGGTCGGGCTCATGGCTGTCTCCTGTTCACGACCGTGTGAGGAACCGCGCGGCGCCTCCGCGAGACCCTCGGCAGCATGCGCCCGTGCCGGAGCCGTGTCAACGATGCGCGCCCTGAAGCCGGCACCGCAACCGCCATGCGGCCACGGGCACGTCTCGTGGCGGCCCGCCACGCGCAGAGGTAACCTATCCCGCCGTGGGCGCTCCATCCCTGACGCTCGATTCGACCGCCGCGTACCGACATCCGATCGACGAGGTGTTGACCGCGCTCGACACGGACGGCGAGCGCGGCTTGAGCGAGGGCGAGGTGCGCGCCCGGCTCGAGCGCTACGGCCGGAACGAGCTGACGACCGAGAAGCCGGTGCCGGCGTGGAAGAGGTTCCTCGCCCAGTTCCGTGACGTGCTCGTCGTCCTGCTGCTCGTCGCGACCGCGATCTCGGCCGGGCTCTGGGTCTACGAACGCGACTCCGCGCTGCCCTACGAGGCGATGGCGATCTTCGCGGTCGTGCTCCTGAACGC
>DATFYA010000026.1 GCA_035315345.1 Candidatus Methylomirabilota bacterium | reverse complement strand
CGTTGAAGAGGCGCGCCGCGTTGAGTCCGAAGATCTGCTCCTTGACCTGGCGGGTGAGCGGCTGGTAGCCGTGCGCCTCGATGAGCGCCTTGGGGATCTCGAAGCGGCGGAAGGCGTCGATCTGCCACTGGGGCGTGCCGTACCAGATCGAGTCGGTGCCCCACAGCACGTGGTCGGCGCCGAAGGCGTCGATGGCCTGCCCGAGCAGATGCGCGCACGCGGTCGGATTGGTGGTGGCGAGCTGGCCGAAGGTGGAGCCGAGCTCCATGTAGACGTTCTTCTGCACGCCCGCCTTCTTGGCCATCCGGCAGAACTCGCTGGTCCACGGCACGTCGACCGACTGGGCGCGCGGCACGGTGAGCAGCCCGGCATGATAGAGCACGAAATCGATGTCCGGGAAATCGCGCGCAGCCTTGATCACGTCGCGCGGATGGTTGTAGTCGGACACCGGCCCGAGCGGCAGCCCCTTGTGCAGGCACACGCGCTTGACGCCCAGCTTCCGGGCCCGCTCCAGCATGGGGTAGGCGATCTTCTCGTCGTCCACGAACCAGCCGTGGTCGAACCCCTTGGGCGCCGCGCCGGTGTATCCCTTCCACGCGTCGACCTTCATGGTGGTGGCCTGCTGGTCCATGAAGTCGAGATCGACCTGGCCCAGCTGCGGGGTGATCAGCCCGTGCGCGAGCATGCGACGCGACTGGGTCACGCGGTTGATCTCGTCGCGGATGTGCGTCATCTCCTTCGGCGGCACGACCGCTTCCTGCGGATACGGCCCCGGCGGCGTCGAGATGAGACCGATGTCGGTCTCGCTGTCGAGGAAGACCTCCTTGACCATGTTGGCCCACGCCAGGTCGGCCATGGTGCCGCGGTCGGAGGCCAGCCTCGGGTTCAGGCGCCGCGAGCCCTGCCGCAGCCCGAGCAGCGCCTGCTTGCTCACCGCGCCCTTGCGGGTGGCTTCCTCGTCGTGGGGATCGTAGGCGGCGCCCACGTAGTGCAGCTGCACGTCGAAGATGAAGTAGGCATCCCCGCTCCGTGCCTTGAAGGCGGCCGGGTCGGCGGCCTCGACCGGCTGCACGTCCCAGAAGCGGCCGAACACCGCGTTCATCGCGAGCAGCGACGTGGCCATGCCGCCGCTCGTGCGCAGGAAGTCGCGGCGGCTCAGGCCGAGGCGCGGCGCGAGCCGCCCCGCTTCGCTCAGGATGAGCCTCTCGACTCGGCGCTGCTCGGGCGTCTGGGGCAGGGGCGGGAACTCCTCGTTGGAGACGAGGCGCGTGGGCACCGGCGTCTCGCTGGCGAGGCCCTGCCGCATGCCGGGAAGCAGTCGGAACGCATAGCGATTGCGTGTCGTCACGAGCGTGGCCTCCTTGGCGACCGAGTCTAGACCCGGAAGCGCCCTTGTCAACGCCTCGTCCCGGGGTCCCGGGGTCAGGTCTTGCATTACGACATTTTCGCCGCGTCAGGCCATCGTGGCGCGCCACCAAATGTCGTAATGCAAGACTGACCCCAGTGTAGTGTTCGGGCAGGAGGACGGGGGGATGAAGGGGCAGGGTACGGTGAAGGGCATTCTCGTCGACGGCAACGACGGGCACGAGTATCTGCTCGGTTTCAGACCGGGCCAGCCGCGCCCGACGCCGGTGCTGAGCCGCCGTCAGAGCGACGGGCGCTTCGAGCCGGTGGAGGACGTGCAGGAAGCGTCGCGTCTGGCGGTGCGGCAGCTCGGGTTCGGTGGCGGGCTGATCGGGCCGGGAACGGGTCAGCACGCGTTCCTCTGGAGCGCGTTCACCGCCGCGCTCAAGACGCTGCCGGTGCCGCCTAGCTGGCCGACGTGGCAGCCGTGAGTCGCGCGAAAGCCGGCATGAAGGCAAAGGGCGGCATGAAGGCAAAGGGCGGCGTGAAGGCGAAGGGCGGCGTGAAGAAGGACGCGGTGCGCGCCGAGGTGCGGGCCCTGGTGCGCGGACCCTCGTACATGACCTTCGACGACGTGGTCGCCGACTTCCCGATGCGGCACATCAACACGCGCCCGCCCAACGTGCCGTACACCCCGTGGCACCTGCTCGAGCACATGCGGATCGCCCAGCGCGATATCCTCGAGTACATCGAGGACCCGGAATACCGCCTGCCCACGTGGCCCGACGACTACTGGCCCAGGGCGGACGACGAGGCCGACGCGGCGGCGTGGAAGAAGACGATCGCCGACTTCCGCCGCGACCGGGCCGCGCTCGAGAAGATCGCGGCGAACCCGCGCGTGGCGCTGGGCTCGGCGCTGCCCTACGCGCAGCAGCACACGCTGATCCGCGAGCTGCTGATCGTCTCCGAGCACAACACCTACCACATCGGCGAGTTCGCGATCCTCCGCCAGGTCATGGGCACCTGGCCGAGCCGGCGCTGAGGCGCGCTCAGCCGAGCCAGGCCCCCGCC
Organism: Candidatus Methylomirabilota bacterium; assembly: GCA_035315345.1. NCBI lineage: Bacteria > Methylomirabilota (SeqCode) > Candidatus Methylomirabilota bacterium. The sequence continues at coordinate 13,856 of DATFYA010000026.1, read as the reverse complement.
GCGTAGCCGATCGCGCCGCCGATCAGGCACAGCAGCAGCGAGCGCGCCGGGCTGGCGAGCAGCGCGCCCGCCGCGGCGGCCAGCACCGGGACGTCGGCCAGCCGGCCGCCGTCGCCCACGAGGGTGGCCGTCGCCAGGCTCGCGAAGATCGCGGCCGGGATGCGTGAGAGGATCATCTCGAAGCGCGCGCCCGGGCGCGGCAGCAGCACCACCGCGGCGGCGCGGCTGCCGTAGGTGATCAGCGCGATCGCCAGCAGCACCAGCGCGCTCACGACGCCCGACCCGGCAAGGCCACCAGCACGCCCGCGATGACCGGCGCGAGCATGCGCAGGTCGGGCAGCAGCACCGCCACCGCCGCGGTGAGCACGGCGGCCGCGACCGCGCGCGCCACGTGGGACGGCCGCGTCACCGCGAGCGCGGCCAGCCCGATGAACAGCACCGGGAAGATCGCGCCGGCCACGCTCTCGACCGCGGCGAGCCCGCCGCCCAGCACGCCGACCAGGGTGCCCACGAGCCACGCGACCCAGAGCGTGAGCCCGGCCACCAGCAGCGTGCGCTCGGTGGTGGCGCCCACCGCGCGCGGCTCGACCGCGTTGCCGGCCGCGATGGCGAACCCGAACGTCTCGTCCACCAGGAAGAACGCGAGCAGGGCCCGCCGCCGCGGCCCGCTCTCGAAGCGCGAGCGCAGCGCCGCCCCCAGCACCAGGTGGCGCAGGTTCAGCACGACCGCGGTCAGCAGGAGCGGGACGAGCGTGGCGCCGGCGCCGAGCAGGGCCACCAGCGCGAATTGCAGCGCCCCCGAGTAGACGATGACCGAGGAGGCCAGCGTCAGCGGCGCCCCGAGGTAGGCGCGCGCGGCGGCGCCGTAGAGGCTGCCGAACACCGCGACCGCCGCCGCGGCGGGCAGGCTCTGCAGCACCACCGAGCCGATGCGGGGGACGGACGGCGAGAGTGGGCTCAGGCCGGCAGCTCGATGCGTGGCGATGCCGAGGAGAGCACGGCGCGCGGCCGCGGGGCTTCCCAGCAGCCCGTGATGTGCCCGGCGAGCGCGTCGATCAGGGCCGGCACGTCGGCGGCCGCGGTCTCGTGCATTCCCTCGACGACGATGAGGACCTCGCGGGTGTCGGCGGTGACGGTGGAGCGCCGGCTCTGCCGAAACGTCCAGCGTCGCGCGTGCGCGTGGCCGGCCGCGTCGGCGAAGATGACCTCGCCCGGCTCGGCGCGCTCCGTCTCGCCTCCGAAGCCGTCGTACGCCTCACCACCCGCGGCGTGGCGCACCTCCAGGAACGAATCGACGCCCGCGAGGTCGAAGATCGCCACCGGCAGCGCGAAGGCGAGCGAGAGCGCGTTGCCCAGATCCACCAGCGGATGCAGGCGTGGCAGGTCGTTGTCACGACGGAAGCGGCGAAGCAGGGCCTCGGCAGCGGAGCGGTACTGCGTGGGCTTGAGGCCCATCTGGGTGTAGGCGCGGCGCCACGCGGAGATCTCGGCCAGCTCGGACTCGGGGCCGCGCGCCAGCCGCTCGCGCGCCCGCGCGTGCCAGGGCTCGATCAGCGCCTGCACGTCCGCCTTCGGGTGGATGCCGCCGACCCGCAGGACGCCGGGGACGAGCTGGGGGAACTGCTCCCAGATGGACGGCGCGTGACCGAACCGCACGGCTCAGACGACGGCGCGCGCCCGCAGGCCGGCCACCTCGTCCGCGGTGAGCCCGAGTACCTCCGCCAGCACCTCGTCGGTGTGCTGGCCGGCGAGCGGGGGCGGCGTGGTCACCGCCTCGGAGTCGGACAGGCGGATCGGGCACCCGGGCACGCGGAACCGGCCGCGCGTGGGATGCTCGATGGTCTCGACCGCGCCGCGCGCGTTGAGGTGCGGGTCGTCCAGCACCTCCTGGGTGTCGAGGATCGCCCCGCACGGCACGCCCGCCTTGCCCAGGGTGGCCAGCACCTCGTGCTTGCTGCGCGCGCCGGTCCACGCCCGCGCGATGCCGTTCAGGTCCTCGCGGTGCTGCCATCGCGTCGGCGCGTCCGCGCAGCGCGGGTCGGTCAACAGGTCGTCGCGGCCGATGGCCCGCGCGAAGTCCTCCCACATGCCCTGGTTCATCGGCTGCACGTAGATGTACACGTAGTCGTTCGGGCCGCCGGGCGCGCACGCGTAGAGGCCGTCGGGCACCGCGCCGGGCGGCGCGCCGTTGCCCCGCCGCGGCGTCGGCTTGCCGTCGCGGTAGTGCACGACGTAGCGCTGGCGGATCAGGTTGGCCACCGCCTCCTGCATGGACACCTCGACGACCTGACCGCGTCCGGTGCGCTGGCGCTCGATGTAGGCGGCCATGATGCCGGCGGCCAGGTGCACGCCCGCCCCGCTGTCGCCGATGTTGGCCCCGCAGAGCACCGGCTCGCGGTCCGGGAAGCCGGTGACGCTCATCACGCCGCCCATCGCCTGGGCGATCATGTCGAAGCTCTTGTACTCGTGATACGGCCCGGAGAGCCCGAACCCCTTCAGCCGCGCCAGGATGATCCTGGGATTCACCGCGCTCAGGCGCTCGTGGTCGAGCCCGAGCCGCTCCATGAGCCCGGGCGCGAAGTTCTCCACCACCACGTCGGCGCGCTCGACCAGCCGCAGGAAGAGCGCGTGGCCCTCCGGCTTCTTGAGGTCGATCGTCACGCTACGCTTGTTGGCGTTGAAGAGCAGGAAGAACATCGCGTCGAGCCCCGGCACCTCGGGTCGGTTGCGCCGCGACTGCTCGCCGCCCGGCGGCTCGATCTTGACGACGTCGGCGCCGAGCCAGCCGAGCAGCTGGGTGCAGGAGGTGCCCGCCTCGAACTGGGTGAGGTCCAGGATGCGGATGCCGGACAGGGCCTGGTCGGTCACGATCGCTCCTCAGAGCCGGTAGAACCCGCGCGCGCCCCCGGCCAGGATCTCGCGCCTGGTGGCCTCCGACAGCTCGGAGCGGTCGCGGATCATCTGCGGCGCGCCGGGGAAGAAGCCGTCGGGATGGGGGTAGTCGGTGGCCCACAGGATCTTGTGCGGCCCGATGTACTCGGCGAGCGGGCCCAGGCAGCCCTCGACCGGCTCGAACGAGATCCAGCAGTTGCGCTGGAACAGCTCGCTCGGCTTCATCGACAGCCCGGAGTCGTTGAAGCCCTGGTCGTCGAAGTGGCGATCCATGCGATCGAGCCAGGGGGCGATCCAGCCGCCGCCGGATTCCATGAAGCCGATGCGCACGCGCGGGTAGCGGTCGCACACCCCGCTCCAGATCACGCTCATCGCGGCCAGCATCATCTCCATGGTGTGCGAGATGATGTGCCGCGCCCCGCGCGTCTCGAACCGGTCCACTCCGACCTGGGGCATGCCGCCGCTCGCGCCCTCGTGCAGGCCGATCGCCATGTCGAGCTCCTGCACCTCTTCCCAGAACGGCGCGTAGTCCGGGTGGTGCAGCATCTTGTCGTTGTAGGGGTTGGGGCGCAGAAAGCCCGCGCGCATGCCCAGCTCCTTCCGCGCGTAGCGCATCTCCTGGATGGCCAGGTCGATGGACTGCATCGGCAGCATCGCGACCCCGAACAGGCGGTCGGGGTAGGGCTGGCAGTAGTCGGCGAGCCAGCGGTTGTACGCGCGGCACATGCCGGCGGCCAGGCACGGCTCGCGCACCGCCCCGGAGAAGAGGCCGACGCTCGGATACAGGAACGCGGCGTCGATGCCGTCGAGATCCATGTCCGGGATGCGGGCGTGCGGATCGAAGCCGCCGCGCCGGCCGTCCACGTACTTCATGGTCTCCTCGGGCACGCCGCCCTGGCGCGCCCCGATGGCTCCGATCACCCCGAAGCCCTTCTGGCTGCCGAGCACGCGTCCCTCGACGAGCAGGCGCTCCTTGCCGTCGGTGTCGATGACGATGCGCGGGGCGCGGTCGCGGTAGGCGGGGTCGATGTACTTGTCCCAGATGTCCACCGGCTCCAGCACGTGGCCGTCGGCGTCGATGACGTGGTACGCGCGTCCCATGGGATCCTCCTTCGGGAGGGGGGATCGATCGTGTGGAAGAGACTGTAGCATCCTCGCCGGTGGGGGCAAGAGAGCGGCGGGAGAGTGCGCCACACCCTCGAATGCTGGTAGACTCGCCGCGTGACGTGGGGACAATCGGACCCGATGCGGTCCTCCGGGATGCCTCGCCGCGCCTTCATCGTGACGATGACCGGCGGCATCCTCCTCGTCGCCCCGCTCATCGCGGGTGCGCAGCCGGCCAAGCGGATGCCGCGCATCGGGGTGCTATCGCCGGCCTCGGCCACCGAGGGCCTCCCCAATCTGCAGGCCCTTCAGGCTGGCCTGCGAGAGCTCGGGTACATCGAGGGTCAGAACGTCACCGTCGAGGCCCGCTGGGCCGAGGGGCACACCGAGCGTCTGCCGGAGCTCGCGGCCGAGCTGGTTCGCCGTCCGGTCGAGGTGCTCTGCACCGCGGGCACGCAGGCCTCCCAGGCGGCCAAGCGGTCGACGTCCACGATCCCGATCGTGTTCGCCAACGTGGCGTTCCCCGATCGGACGGGCCTCGTTGCGAGCTACGCGCGCCCGGGCGGCAACGTCACCGGGGTCGCGTTCATCGGCCCCGAATACGGCAAGCGCTTGGAGCTCCTCAAGGAGGCCCTTCCGGGGCTGTCTCGGGTCGCCCTCATCTACAATCCCGAGAACGCGGGGAGCGTCTTGGCTCTCGAAGAGACCCAGCGATGGGCGGCGACTCTGGCCGTCCGGCTCGAGCCCCACAAGTTTCGAGGCTCCCACGATTTCGAGTTGGTCTTCGGAGCGCTCGCCGGGCGTCGACCCGATGCGCTCATGACCACGGCCGATCCGCTCATCCATTCCTACCGCGTGCGTATCGCCGACTTCGCGCTGAAACACCGGCTGCCCTCGATGTATCCAGGCCGGGAATTCGTGGACTCCGGGGGCCTCATGTTCTATGGCGGGAGCATTCCCGAGATGTATCGGCGCGCGGCGGTCTATGTGGACCGGATCCTGAAGGGCGCCAGGACGGGCGAGCTGCCGGTGGAGCAGCCGACGAAGTTCGACATGGTGATCAACCTCAGCACCGCCCGGGCCCTCGGCGTGACCATCTCGCCGTCGCTGCTGCAGCGGGCGGACGAGGTGATCGAGTAGTCGCGAGGCGGCCGGTCTCGCCCGCGGGGCCCCGCGTCCTTGACAACCTCGCGCGAGTGCGGTCACATTCCGCTCGCCCCATGAAGCGGAGCATCGACCGCATCCTCACCACGCACACCGGGAGCCTGCCGCGTCCGCCCGACCTGGCCGGGATGCTCGACGCGCTCGACACCGGGGGCGCCGTCGACGCGGCCGCGCTCGAGGCGCGGGTGCGCCGCGCCGTCGCCGACATCGTGCGCCGGCAGGTGGACGCCGGCGTCGACGTGGTGAGCGACGGCGAGCAGGGCAAGGTGGGCTACTCGACCTACGTGCGGCACCGGCTCACCGGCTTCGACGGCCAGAGCGGCGCGGCGAAGCGAGCCGACTGGGCCGACTTCCCGGAGGCGGCGGCGCGGGCCGAGCGCCGCGCCGCGATCCTGCGGCCGGCCTGCAACGGCCCGATCGACTGGAAGGACCGCGGGGCGGTGCAGAAGGACGTGGCCAATTTCCGCGCCGCCGTCGAGAGCGCCGTCCCCACCGACGCGTTCATGAGCGCGGCCTCGCCGGGGGTGATCGCCCACTTCCTCCAGAACACGCACTACCCGAGCCGCGAGGCGTACCTCGCCCGGCTGGTCGACGTGATGAAGGAGGAGTACGACGCGATCCACCGCGCCGGCTTCGTCCTGCAGGTCGACTGCCCGGACCTGGCCATGAGCCGCCATCTGGCGTTCCCCGAGGTCGGCAACGCCGAGTTCGTGCGGATCGCCGAGGGCAACGTGGAGGCGCTCAACCACGCGCTTCGCGACATCCCGCCCGACCGGCTGCGCCTGCACCTCTGCTGGGGCAACTACGAGGGCCCGCATCACCGCGACATCCCGCTGCGCGAGATCCTGCCGGTGGTCCTCCGCGCGCGTCCGCAGGCCATCTCGCTCGAGGGCGCCAATCCCCGCCACGCGCACGAGTGGGCGGTGTTCCGGGAGGTCAAGCTACCGGAGGACAAGATCCTGATCCCCGGCGTGCTCGACACCACCACCAACTTCATCGAGCACCCCGAGCTGATCGCGCAGCGGATCGTGTGCTACGCGGAGGTCGTGGGACGCGAGCGGGTGATGGCGGGCAGCGACTGCGGCTTCGCGACCTTCGCGCGGTCGCAGCCTCTCGTGGAGCCGGAGATCGTCTGGGCGAAGCTCGAGTCGATGGCGGAGGGGGCGCGGCTGGCGTCCCGCCAACTCTGGAAATAGGAGAGCGATCATGCTGATGCGCCGGCTCGGCCGCACCGGGCTCAAGGTGTCCGCGCTGTGCCTGGGGGGCAACACGTTCGGGTGGACCACCGACCAGAAGGCCTCCGAGGCGGTGCTCGACGCCTACTGCGAGGCGGGCGGCAACTTCATCGACACCGCCGACGTCTACTCGCGCTGGGCTCCCGGCAACACGGGCGGGGAGTCGGAGGCCGCGCTCGGCCTCTGGATGACCGCGCGGAAGAACCGCGCGTCGGTGCTGATCGCCACCAAGGTCTGCGGGCCGATGGGTCCGGGTCCCAACGACAAGGGTCTCTCGCGCGCCCACATCATGGAAGGCGTCGAGGCCTCGCTGCGGCGCCTTCAGACCGACTACATCGACCTCTACCAGGCGCACTGGGACGACCAGGACACGCCGCTCGAGGAGACCCTGCGGGCTTTCGACGATCTGATCCGGCAGGGCAAGGTGCGCTACCTCGGCGCCTCGAACTACCCGGCGTGGCGACTGACCCGCGCGCTGTGGGAGAGCGACCGCCACCGCTACGCGCGCTACGAGTGCCTGCAGCCGAAGTACAACCTGGTGATGCGCGACGAGTACGAGCGCGAGCTGGAGCCGCTCTGCCGCGAGCAGGAGGTGGGGGTGATCCCGTACTCCTCGCTGGCCAGCGGCTTCCTGTCGGGCAAGTACCGCTCCGGCGAGCCGCTGCCCAAGACCGCGCGCGCCGGCGGGGTCGAGAAGACCTACATGAACGAGCGCGGCTTCCGGGTGCTGGCCGCGGTGGAGAAGGCCGCGGCGGCGGCCAACGCCAGCGCCGCCCAGGTGTCGCTGTCGTGGCTCGCCCACCGGCCGGGGATCACCGCGCCGATCGCGTCGGCCACCTCCGTTTCTCAGCTGAAAGAGCTGGTGGGAGGGATCGACCTGAAGCTCGACGCCGAGCAGACCGCCGCCCTCGACCAGGCGAGCGCCTGGCGCGACGCCTGACAGCGTGACCTGCCCGGGCTGCGGCCAGACGAATCCGGCCGGCGCCCAGTTCTGCGGGGGCTGCGGGAGCCGATTGGCCGCGGTCTGTCCCTCGTGCCAGGCTCCCAACCCGCCGGGCAACCGCTTCTGCCACCAGTGCGGGGCGGCCCTCGCCGCACCGGCGGCGTCCGCTGCCCCCGCGTCGCCGGCTCCCTCCGCGTCGCCGGTCACCTACACGCCACGGCACCTGGCCGAGAAGATCCTCACCAGCGCCGGCGCCCTGCAGGGCGAGCGCAAGCAGGTGACGGTGCTGTTCGTCGACGTGTCCGGCTTCACGGCGCTCTCGGAGCGCCTCGACCCCGAGGAGGTCCACCGGATCATGAGCCGGGCCTTCGACTCCATGCTGGCCGAGGTCCACCGTTACGAGGGCACCGTCAACCAGTTCCTGGGGGACGGGATCATGGCGATCTTCGGGGCGCCGATCGCGCACGAGGACCACGCGGTCCGCGCGGTGCACGCCGCGCTCGGCATCGCGCGGGCGCTCGAGGCGTACCAGGCCGAGCTGCTCCCGCGTGGGATCCGTTTTGGCGCCCGGCAGGGGCTCAACACCGGGCTCGTGGTGGTAGGCAGCATCGGCAGCGATCTGCGCATGGACTACACCGCGGTGGGCGACGCCACCAACGTGGCCGCGCGCATGCAGCAGGGCGGAGCGCCCGGCCGCGTGACGATCTCGGAGGCGACCTACCGTCTGGTGCGCGGTTACTTCGAGACGCGACCCCTGGGGCCGATGGAGGTCAAGGGCAAGACCGAGCCCGTCGGCGCGTGGGAGGTGGTGGCGGCGCACGAGGCCCGCACGCGGCTGGAGATCGCCGCCGAGGGCGGGCTCACGCCGTTCGTGGGGCGGGAGCGAGAGCTGGGCCTGCTGCTCGAAGCCTTCGGGCGCGCCCGCGACGGCCAGGGCCAGGTGGCCTTCCTGGTGGCCGAGGCCGGGATGGGCAAGTCGCGCCTGCTGTCCGAGCTGCGCCGGCGGATCGGCGGCGAGGCCGCGTGGCACGAAGGGCACTGCCTGTCCTTCGGCCGGGCCATGCCCTTCCATCCGCTGGTCGACCTGCTCCGTCGGCAGCTCGACATCGAGCAAGGGGACACGGAAGCGGCGGCCGCCGCGAAGGTCGAGCGGGGCCTGGCCGCGATCAGTCCGGAGCTCGCGCATGTTGCGCCGTATCTGCGGGCGCTCCTGTCCATCGATCCGGGCGCCGACCTGCGCTCGATGACTCCCGCCGAGCGGCGGGCCGAGACCTTCGAAGCGCTGCGGAGCATGCTGGTCCGGAATGCCGAGAAGCGGCCGCAGGTCGTGGTGATCGAGGACCTGCACTGGATCGACGGGGTGAGCGAGCAGTTCCTGACGACCCTGACCGAGAGCGTGCCGGCCCTGCGCGCGCTGCTCGTGTTCACCTACCGCCCAGGGTACGCGAGCCCGTTCGGAGAGCGGAGCTACTTCACGCGCGTGGTGCCGGGGGCGCTCTCCCGCGAGGAGAGCGCGCGCATCGCCCAGGCGGTGCTGGGCGCCGAAGCGCTGCCCGACGAGCTCCGCGCCCTCGTCGCGGACAAGGCGGAGGGCAACCCGTTCTACGTCGAGGAGCTGGTCCGCTCTCTCGAGGAGACGGGCGCGCTCCGGACCGTCGAGGGGCGGCTGGCCCTCACCCGGCCCGTCTCGCAGATCGCGGTGCCCGACCGGGTCCAGGACGTGATCGCGGCCCGGGTGGACCGGCTCGCCGAGGCGCCGAAGGTCACCCTCCAGCTCGCCGCCGTGATCGGGCGCGAGTTCAGCCGCCGTCTCGTCGATCACGTGTCCCAGATCGGCGAGGCCACGGATCCCGCCCTGCGCGAGCTGAGCGCGCTCGAGCTCATTCACGAGCGGCGACGGTTTCCCGAGCTGGCCTACGGCTTCAAGCACGCCCTGACCCAGGACGTGGCCTACGCCTCCCTGCTCGTCCAGCGCCGGCGCGAGCTCCACCGGCTCGTCGGCGCGGCCATCGAGACGCTCTACGCCGATCGGCTCCCCGAGCACTATGAGGTTCTCGCCCATCACTTCTCCCGCACCGACGACGCGGAGCGGGCGCTTGCCTACCTGATCCGGGCCGCCCAGAAGGCCACCCAGGCCTTCGGCCTGCGCCAGGCGCTCGATCTCTACGCGGAAGCGCTCGGCGCGGCCGAGCGTCTCGGAGACCGCGCCCCGGTGACGACCCTGATAACCATCCACTCGGCCCGGGCGGACCTCTTCTTCGGGGTGGGCGACTTCCCGCGCTCCCGGGAGGCCGCCGAGACCGTCGTGGAGCTGGCCCGGCGCGCGGAGGATCGCTCCGCCGAGGCCAACGCGCTGATCCAGGCCGCCTCCGCGCTCCAGTGGGCGGAGGACCTGCCCGCCGCGCTCGAGGGCGCCCGCGAGGCGATCGAGCTCGCCGAGGCCGCGGGGGCGCAGCGGCCGCTCGCCGGCGGCCTCTACGTGCGCGGGTACATCCACCTGGTGAGCGGGAATCTCGACCCCGCGAAGGACGACGTGGAGCGGGCGCTCGCGATCGGCCGGTCGGTGAGCGACCCCAACCGGCAGGCCCTGGCGCTGCACTTGCTGGCCCTGCGCTCGGGCTGGCGCGGCGACTACCGTGAGGGGCTCGAGCAGGCGAGCGAAGGCGCCCGGCTCGCCCGCGACCACTCCCTGGTCATCCCGCTCCTCCGCTGCCTCTGGAACCAGGGCGCGATGTGGAACGACCTGGGCCAGTACGATGCCGCGTTCGTGGCGCTGAGCGAAGGGCTCGCGCTCGCCGAGCGCATCGGCGACGACGCCTTCATCCCGCGGTTCCAGAACACCCTCGGGTGGATGCTCCTGGAGTGCGGCGCGCTCGACCGGGGCATGGAGCTGTCCGAGCTGTCGTACGAGGTGACCAACCGCTCCTCGCGGGCCGGTCACGGCACCGGAGCCGAGCGGCGCGCCTTCATCCGGAACAACGAGGCCGACGCGTTCATGACGCGGGGCGACCTGGCGAGCGCCGCGGAGGCCCTCGCGGAATCGCATTCGATCGTGCTGCATCCGCCCCCATCCCGCTGGATGACGTGGCGCTACGCGACCCACTGCTACGCGAGCCAGGGGCAGCTCGCGCTGCGCCAGGGCGATCCCGCGCGGGCGGGGCGTCTGGCCGACCAGAGCCTCGAGCTCGCGGCGCCGACCGCCTCCCGGAAGTTCGAGGCGTGGGCCTGGCGGATCAAGGGGGAGAGCGCCACCGCCCGCCACGCCTGGGGCGAGGCGGAGGAGGCGCTGCAGCGCTCGCTGGCGCTCGCGACCGCGATCCGCCAGCCGCGCCAGACCTGGCTGAGCCACGAGGCCCTGGGGCGGCTCGACGCGGCGCGCGGCCGGCGCGACGACGCGCTCGCGCGCTACCGCGCGGCGTGGGACATCATCACCTCGTTGCGCGCGGCGACGCGCGATCCGGGCCTGCGGGAGGGGCTCGAGTCCTCGCCGCTTGCCCGGGAAGTCGAATCCCTGATCGGAGGATCGTCATGACCGTCGAGATCGGTGTCCTGATTCCCACGCGCGAGGCGATCATGTCGGGCCGGCCCGAGACGGGCCCGCTCATCACCATGGCCGAGCGCGCCGAGGCCGCCGGCTTCGACTCGGTGTGGATCGGCGATTCGATCACCGCGCGGCCGCGCCACGAGCCGCTCACCCTGATGGCCGCGATCGCGGCGCGCACGAAGCGCGTGCGCCTCGGCACCGGCGTGCTGCTGCCCGCGCTGCGCAACCCGGTGGTGCTCGCGCACCTGATCGCCACCGTGGACCAGGTGGCCGAGGGACGGGTGATCCTCGGGGTGGGCATCGCCGCGGACACGCCGCAGATCCGCAAGGAGTTCGCGGCCTGCGGGGTGCCGTGGGATCGCCGGGTGGGCCGGTTCCTCGAGACGCTCGAGATCTGCCGCGCGCTCTGGCAGCGCGACGCGGTCACCTTCCACGGCAAGCACTTCAGCCTGGACGGCGCCACCGTCGAGCCCAAGCCGCACCGGGCCGGCGGGCCGCCCATCTGGATCGGCGGCTCCGGGCCGACCGCCTTCCGCGAGGCCGCGCGCTTCGACGCGTGGTTCCCGACCGGGCCGAGCGTGGAGTTCTTCGCCGAGCACTTCCCGGGGATCCAGGCCGCGGCGCGCTCGGCGGGCCGGGCCGCCGACGCGGTCTCGGGCGCCGCGTACGTGACCCTCGCGCTGGATGCCGACCGGACCAACGCCGAGCAGCGGCTGCGCCAGTTCCTCGAGACGTACTACGCGGCGCCGGCCGCCGCGATCATGGCGCGCCAGGCGACCTACGCGGGGCCGATCGAGGGCTGCGCGGAGTGGCTCCAGCGCTGGATCGACGCGGGCGCCCGGCACCTGGCGCTGCGCTTTGCGGGCGGCGACCAGCTCGCGCAGGTGGCGGACGCCGCCGCCCACCTCCTCCCGCGCCTGAAGCGGTAACCGCCCCTCACCTACTTCGCTCCTGGAGCCGATGCTAGACTCCCACGAGCTACCCAACGGAGGTCGGACATGAGCCGGCTCACTCGATCGCTGACGCTCCTCGGCTGCCTCGTTCTCGTTCTCGCGCTCGGCTCGGTCCCGCCGACTTCCGCGCAGGAGCAGCCCCGCGCGGGCGGCGAGCTGGTCTTCGTGGTGGCCGCGGAGCCCCCGAGCTTCGACGCGCATCGCGAGGAGACCTTCGGGATGCTCCATCCCGGGGCGCCGCAGTACAACACCCTGCTGCGGGTGGAGCCCACCGACCGCACCGGCACGAAGATCATCGGCGATCTCGCCGAGTCGTGGACGATCTCCCCGGACAAGCGGACCTACACCTTCAAGCTGAGGCGCGGCGTGAAGTTCCACGACGGCAGCCTGATGACCTCGGCCGACGTCAAGGCCTCGTACGACAAGATCATCTTCCCGCCCGCCGGCGTCATCTCGAGCCGCAAGGCCGCCTACCGCACGGTGGAGGCGGTCGAGGCGCCGAATCCGGACACGATCGTGTTCCGGCTCAAGTACCCGGAGGCGTCGTTCCTCACCAACCTCGCGTCGCCGTGGAACTGGATCTACAAGGCCGAGATCCTGGCCAAGGACATGCACTGGTACGAGAAGAACGTGATGGGCACCGGCCCGTTCAAGTTCGCCGAGTACGTGCGCGGCTCGCACTGGGTCGGCAAGAAGAACCCGGACTACTGGGACAAGGGCAAGCCCTACCTCGATGGCTTCCGGGCCATCTTCATCCAGGACTCCTCCGCCCAGGTCGCGGCCATCCGCGGCGAGCGGGCGATGATCCAGTTCCGCGGCTTCAGCCCGTCGCAGCGGGACGGGCTCGTGCAGGCCCTCGGCAGCAAGATCACGGTGCAGGAGAGCCCGTGGAACTGCTCGATCCAGGTGTCGATGAACCAGGAGAAGAAGCCGTTCGGCGACAAGCGCGTGCGCCGCGCCCTGACCCTCGCGCTGGATCGGTACGCCGGCTCCGCCGCGCTCTCCCGCATTGCGGTGGTCAAGGACGTGGCGGGCATCCAGGTGCCGGGCACGCCGTGGGCCACGCCGCCGGACGAGCTGAAGAAGCTGGCCGGCTACGGCGCCGACATCAACGCCTCGCGCGCGGAGGCGCGGCGGCTCTTGAAGGAAGCGGGCGCGGAGGGCCTCTCATTCGTTCTCACGAACCGGGCGGTGCCCCAGCCCTACGAGCCGGTGGGCATCTGGCTCATCGACCAGTGGCGGCAGGTCGGGCTCAACGTCAAGCAGGTGAGCCTGGAGTCGGCCGCGTGGCTGCAGGCGCAGAAGAACGGCGAGTTCGAGGTGTCCACCAACGCGCCCTGCAACTCCATCGTCGAGCCCGACATGGACCTGCACTGGTTCCTGACCACGTCGCCGGTGAACTTCAGCCGTCACAAGGACACCGCGATGGACGACCTGTACGAGCGCCAGTCCCGCACCACCGACCCCGACGAGCGCAAGAAGCTCCTGCGCGCGTTCGAGAAGCGGCTCTACGACGAGGAGGTGCACTACATCATGACCTTCCAGTGGAACCGCATCGTGCCGCATCTCTCGAAGGTGCGCGGCTGGACCATCACCCCGAGCCACTACCTGAACAACCAGCTCGACACGGTGTGGCTGGCCGAGTAGGGACCGCGGGCGCTCGTCCAGTTTTCGCTTGACACGTTTCGCCAGGGCACTTCTCTGCCGATATGCAGCCCTCCCGGAATGCAGGCCTTGACGCTCGGACGTCCGCGCTTCCGCATTCCGTTCGGCCCGCCCAGCAGAAATCATTCGGCGCTCGTGAATCATTCGACGTCGGCCGCCTCCGGCCCCCCGGAACTCGCGGGTTAGAGTGGCGCAGCGGAAGGAGGCCACGGCATGACGACCGAATCGTTCACGCTTCTCGAATCTCCGTCTCGCGTCCAGGAGCTGGATCGGCTCGGCGACGAGATCGCCGAGCTGTCCGCCCACCTCGACGCCGCCACCGCGCGTCTGCTCGATCTGATCCGTGAGTTCGACGC
>DATFYA010000025.1 GCA_035315345.1 Candidatus Methylomirabilota bacterium | reverse complement strand
CGGACACGGCCGAGCCCGGCAAGAAGTGAGACTTCACTGACATGGGGGTCACCATCGCAATGCCACGACACTATCGCCGAGGAGCCAGCGTCTCCGCCTTCTTGCTGGCCGCGCTGCTACTCCTGGCCGGTACCCAACTCCCCGTACTCGCCGCCGAGCCCGGGCTCATCCGCCTGGACGTGACGATGGGCAAGTCGCAGGTGCTCAACCTTCAGGAACCGTTCACCCGAGTCTCCGTGACGAATCCGGCCATCGCGGACGTGTTCGTGGTCACGCCCAACCAGATCCTTATCAACGGCAAGGCGGTGGGCACCACCTCGCTCGTGGCCTTCTACCCGACCAAGACCGTCTTCTTCGACCTGGTCGTGCAAAGCGACCTGGAGCTGCTGCGGGAGCGCCTCAAGCAGGTCGCTCCGCGCGACGACATCCAGATCCATCCCGCGCAGGACGCCATCATCCTGGACGGCAACGTCTCCAGCGAGCGCACGATCGCAGGTGTCGTGGAGGTCGCGTCGGTCTTCGCTCCGAAGGGCAAGGTGGTCAGCCTCCTGAGCCTGACCGACGTCAAGCCCCAGCAGGTGATGCTCCAGGTCCACGTGGCCGAGGTCGGGCGGTCGGCCCTGAAGGAGCTCGGGTTCGCTGCGCGCGCGCTCGGTCAGACCTTCCAGGGCGCCGCCATCCCGGGCAACCCGTTCAGCCTCGCCCTCGGGGCAATCGGCCCGGTGGTGGCAAACGGTGTCTTCGGCCAGTCGTCGCCCGACTTCTCCCTGGGGGGGAGCAATATCTTTCTCTCGTCCGGCAACCGTGACTATGCCGGAGTGATCCGGGCCCTCGCCGACCGGAACGTTCTCCGCACGCTGGCCAAGCCCAACCTGGTGACCCAGAGCGGCAAGGAAGCCAAGTTCATCTCCGGCGGCGAGTTCCCGTTCCCGATCGCCCAGGACAACAACACCATCACAGTCCAGTTCAAGGAGTTCGGCGTGGGGCTGGTCTTCCTGCCGGTGGTTCAGGACGGTGAGAACATCAACCTCAAGATCCGTCCGGAAGTGTCCAGCCTGGACTTCAGCCAGGGACTCGTATCGGCCGGCTTCAGCATTCCCGTCATCCGCAAGAACGAGGCCGCCACCACGATCAACCTCAAGGATGGCGAGTCCTTTGCCATCGCCGGCCTGATCAACAACGAGGTACGCCAGGCGGTGGCCAAGATCCCGGTCCTCGGGGACATCCCGATCCTGGGCGCCCTCTTCCGCAGCACTCGCTTCCAGAACAACGAGACCGAGCTGCTCTTCGTCGTCACCGTGAAGCTCGTGAAGCCCGACGCCCCCGGGACCGGGGTGGATGCGCGCCGGCTCATGGACCTCCGCGACGAGGAGAAGAAGGACTTCACCCTCGTCCCTGGCATTCCCGGGGTTGGTGACGTGGTGACCCGTCCTTTCGGTCAGAGCAATCTCCCGACCCGGTGACCCACGGGGCTCCATGACCTCTTCTCTTCGTGTCCTGATCGTCGGCAGCGACACCGAGTCCACCACCGTCCTGAAGCGGCTCCTCGGGGCGATGGCCTCGGTGCAGCTCGTCGGCGAGCACGGACGCCTCTCGACGGCCCTACACGAGGGCCCGGCGCGCCGGCCCGATCTGATCATCGTCGAGCTCGCCGCGAAGGCGGCGGCGGACAATTCTCCCACGAACGTGGTGGGAGCCTTGACCCGCTCCTTCCCGGATGCCGCGGTCTTCGCTACCGGCGCCGACGTCTCCGCCGACTTCGTGATCGAGGCGATCCGCGCCGGGGCCGTTGAGTTCCTGCGCCGCCCGGTCCAACGCACCGACCTGGAGGCGGCGCTCGAGAAGCTGCTCCGGCTCCGCCGCGGCGTCCCGCCGCCCGCGCGGGCGGGGCGAATCACGTCCGTGTTCTCCACCAAGGGGGGCCTCGGCGTTACGACCCTCGCCACCAACCTGGCGGTGTGCCTGGCGGAGCGCGCGCCCGATCACACCATCCTGATCGATCTCGACACCCGTCAGTCCGACGTCGCCACCTTCCTGAACCTTCGTTACACGTACTCGGTGCTCGACGCGCTCGAGAACCTGGAACGGCTGGACGATTCCCTGCTCCACGGTCTTCTCGTCAAGCATTCCAGCGGCCTCATGGTGCTCCCCGGGCCGACTCGCATCGAGCGGGGCCAGCTCTCCGCCGAGCAGGTCAAGTCGGCCCTCGAGATCATTCGCTCCCATTTCTCGCACGTG
>DATFYA010000024.1 GCA_035315345.1 Candidatus Methylomirabilota bacterium | reverse complement strand
TGCTCATCATCGCGTGGGTCTGTGGTCCGGCCCAGCGGCCGGGCCGACCCGGGCTCCAAGAGGGAGACCGAGCCGCCGAGGACGATGCCCACGCGCTGAATCCCGGCGCCGGCCGGCGTAGCCGGTGACCGAACGAATCCGCGTCGAAGCCCTGCACGCAGGACGGGCACGTTCGCTGTACGAGCGGCAGCCCTATGGCCCAAGGTCCACTAGGCACGCCGCACGCCGCTGACTAGAGTGAGCAGCGAGAGCAGCGGGGGAGGTGATGAGCCATGTCCATGGAAACCGTATTGATCGTTCTCGTGGTGCTGTTGCTACTCGGTGGTGGAGGCTGGGGATACTCTCGTTGGCGCGGTTGACGGCGCGCCGGCTCTTGACCTCCTGTGAGCGAGCCCAGGGGGTCGAGGGTCGCCCCGGCCGCGCCATCCGCCTCGCCTTCACGCCGGCCTTTCAGGTTGGCGCCCTCGGCGCAGAGGCCCCAGTGAATCTGGCGTGGTTCTCCAGATAGGACTACGGGGCCTCCATGGAAGACCACACACTCAGTGTCCTCATCCGAAGCAAGCTCGCGGACGGTCGCCTGCCGCAAGACAGCATCCCGCGGATGTGGGGCGGACCGGGGAACGGCGAGTCCTGTGACGCCTGCGAGGAGATCATCACCAGGGCTCAGTTCGTCATCGAGGGCGTCAGCACCTCCCCCGGCGGCCTCGGTGTGCAGCTTCACGTGAGGTGCTTCCAGGTCTGGGACGCGGAGCGACAGGTCCCGGGACATGAAGCAAGCGGGCCGGTGTAGCCGGCGAAGGTAGCTGCCCGGCCCTTCCATATGGACCAAGACACGCTCCGTCTCATCATTCGCCGCAAGCTCGCCAATGGCGGGCTTCCGCACAACAACATCCCACGCATCTGGGGTGGCCCTGGAAGTGGTGAAGAGTGTGACGCCTGCGAGGACGTCATTCGCGCCGGGCAGCTTCTCATGGAGGGCGTGAGCACGACCACCAACCAAGGCATTCAGCTCCACGTCGAATGCTTCTCCCTCTGGGACCGGGAACGCGACGCGCCGGGCCGATATGACCCTGGCCCCGACGTCGCGAGCAGGCCAAAAGAAGAAGGCCCCGCCCTGAGCGATCGGCCCAAAGAGGTAGCGCCCAGACGCGAAGCCTCGGGCGAGAGTCCCCGGGACCGTTCACGGACGCCCGCGCTTCCAGCGCAGCAGGCGATTCGTCAACCTGAGCAGTTCCGCAATCAGCGCGCCCGCCGCCGTGAAGGCGAGCGCGAGGATGGCCATGGAGGACTCGAGCTGCCAGAAGAGGAACCGGATCGTGACCGCCTGGGCGTTCTGCAGGGCAAAGATCACGACGAAGAGAAGAACCACGGTCAGGACGATCAGGTACAGCATTGATTGTCACCTCCTCAGGCTCGAGACTCCCCGAAGGGTCGTCGGTTCACATCCGACCCTCCGCGACCATCGCCCTACGAGGGGTTAGAGGACATTGCGGCCGCTACTCTTTTTTGTTTGCCCAGGAATCACCCGAAGTTAATGCCGGCGGCTCGAGGCTGGTGGCTATTGGTACCGAGCAGGTGAAGGGCATCGGCCGCGTGGTGGATCGGTCGTTCTCGAACACGGCCTTGGAGGGCAGGATCTTGCAGACCGGCCCTGCATGCTCCCGCAGAACTTCTGTCTCCGCGGGTTCTCGTGCTGACCTCGGGCCACTTCATGCGGACCCTCCAGAGAATTCATTCGGGCCCGGTCGTGGGCTAGGGCGACAGTAGCCCTGGGGTCAGGGCCTCGTCTATGTGCGCCGGAAACCCTTCTCGTCGACACCGTATCAACGTACAGCGCGGTCTGCTGGAGAGACTCGGCGCAGATCCTCCTCGCTGACAAGGTTGTAGCGGTCGAACGTGCTGCGTGTCGGGTGCCGGTCTTCGGGCGTCGATCGCGTTGGGGCGACCGACAATGCCATTGGCCGTTCCATCACGCCTCGAGCCTAGTCAATGTCGGCGGGTCTGCCTATTGGACCTTGGCCGAGCCGGGCCGCACTCGGACCCCCGCCTAAAGGTGTAGACCCAAGAGCCACTGGGTAAGCGCACGCCCCCTGCGTAGAGTCTGGCCCACGAAGGCTGCTCTTCACCATTCAGGGGAGGACGAACGATGAAGCGAGGATTCGCAAGGACAGGAGTGATTGTGGGCGCGATGCTCGCGCTGACGGTGCTCTTCGGAGCCGGCTGCGCGACAGGCCCATTTGAAGACCCGCACAACTACGGCCCGGTTGGGCCGATCGGGATGACCGGACCGCAGGGCCCCCAGGGGCCGCAGGGACCGGCGGGAGTAGCGGGCCAGCAGGGCCCAGGTGGCCCGGCCGGTACGCAGGGCGTGAGCGGCCCGGAAGGGGCACCACGGCCCTGGGTGACGTTCGCTGACTTTCTCTTCGATTTCGACCAGAGCGTGATCCGGACCTCGGAGACCAGCAAGGTCGACAAGCTCGGCCAGTACATGAAGGACAACCCCAACGTCGAGATCGGCATCGACGGCTACGCGGACCCACGCGGCACCACCCAGTACAACCAACCGCTCAGCCAGCGGCGCGTGGACGCGATCAAGGCCGCGCTGGTGAGCGCGGGCGTGCCATCGGCCAGGATCCAGACCGGCGCATTCGGCGAGACGCGGCTGAAGTGCTCCGAGGCCACCGAGGCGTGCTGGCAGCGGGACCGGCGGGTCGAAGTACTCGTGCGGCCGGGTCAGTAAGGGGACGCCATGAGAGTTCTCACAAGCTTGGTGGCGGTGGCCGCGTTGTCGGGGTGCGCCTACCAGAGTGGATACATCGATCCGGATGGATCGTGGGTCGCGAAGGACCAGCCGTACGCAAGGGGTACGTGTCGCTCGAGCGCTCCCTACGTTGTTGGACCGGCGGGGCCGGTCGGGCTCGCCGGGGCTCCTGGGGAGGCCGGACTAGCGGGACCGGAAGGAGCTCCGGGCGCGGCCGGGCCGGCCGGTCCGGTGGGTCCGGTGGGTCCGGCGGGGGTCGCCGGCGTGAGCGGATGGGCCTCGATGGAGAACGTGAGCTTCAAGCGCGGCAGCTCGGATCTCCAGCAGAAGTGCAAGGACAAGCTCGCGAACTTCGCCGTATGGATGCAGAACAACCCGCAAGCTCAGGTGAGTCTCGATGGCCATCCGAGCGAAGCGGACGACCGCAGCCAGGCGCTGGCCACGAAGCGTGTCGCCGCGGTCAGGGCCGAGCTCATCAGGCTCGGGGTCTCGCCCAGTCGTATCACGGTGGGCACCCACGGGAAGCAGGCGCCGGTGTGTAGCCAGAGCACGGACACCTGTCTGGAGCTGAATCGACGGGTCGAGATCCTCGCGGTCAGGTCCTGAAGTCGTTGGGCATCCCCTCCGCGCCTGGAGGGGCGAGGGAGTGACGAAGGTCGTGAACAATCTGAGCAGTTCGGAGGAACCGCGGTAGACGGCGCGGAGTGTTCGATACGGGGCAGATTCCGCAGAGAAGAGCGCGTATTCGTGTGATGGGCCTGGTTCTGCAGTTCACCACGAGATGGAGGAAATGATCATGAGAAACGGATTGACGTATGCAGCTCTCGCGCTGTTTACCGTCGGTTGCACCGGCCCCGCCGGCATCGCAGGTCCTCAGGGCTCCACCGGCGCGACCGGGTCCCAGGGTTATACCGGCATGACGGGTTCTCAAGGCCAGGCCGGCCTGACCGGTGCACAGGGCCAGCCCGGTATGACGGGTGCACAGGGCCAGGTCGGAGTGACCGGCGCGCAGGGCCAGCCGGGCATGGCGAGTGCGACGAATTCGGCGCCGGCCGGTATGCGCTGGACCTCGTTGAAGGACATCATGTTCGACTACAACCGGCCGGAGATCCGGTCGACCGAGATGAGCAAGATCGCCGACATCGCGGCCTACACGAGCCAGAATCCATCCGTCCGGGTCGGCATCGACGGCTCGACGGATCTTCTGCGCGGAACGAATCAGTACAACGCCGCCCTGAGCCAGCAGCGGGTCGCCAATGTTCGCGAGGCACTGGTCCGGGCCGGGGTCTCGCCTGATCGGATCGAGACGGGCGGGTTCGGCGCGGAGCGGGCCAAGTGCATTGACGCCAGCGAGATGTGCAGCCAGCGCGACGGCCGTGTCGAGGTAATGGTTCGTCCGGCCAGCTAACGGAGGGAGCGCGATGAAGCCACTGGAAGACCCGACCGGAAATCCCCGTGGCCGGCAGCTTGGGCGGTGGAGCATCTTGCTGGTGATCCTGGGTGCCGCGGTCTCGCTGGGTCCGCAGCCGGCCCTTCCCGGCGACGCCGTGAAGGATGGGCCGAGCATGACCGCGGGTCGCGTCCGACCCCTGGACCTCGTGAAGGCATCCGTCTCGCAGGTGCTGGCGGCCGCTCAAACGCGGCCGGCCGGCACCCGCGAGAGCGGGCAGCGCCGAGCCGAGATTCGCCGGGTGGCGGACGGGCTGTTCGACTTCAAGGAGATGGCGCGGCTGAGCTTGTCCCGGCACTGGAGCGCCCAGTCGCCGCGCGAGCAGGAGGAGTTCGTCGGGCTGTTTACCGAGCTGCTCGAGAGATCCTTTCTCTCGACGATCGAGAACTACGCAGGGGAGCGGATCACCTTCCTGGGCGAGTCGATCGACGGCGCGTACGCGCAAGTGCGGTCCCGGATCACGACCGACCGGCGGTTCGAGATCTCGATCGACTACCGGCTCATCGAGAGGCCGGATCGGTGGGAGGTGTACGACGTGGTGCTCGACGGCGTGAGCCTCGTGTCGAACTACCGGAGTCAGTTCAACTCGATCATCCGGACGTCGTCCTTCGCGGATCTGCTGTCCAGGATGCGGAACAAGCAGATCGAGGCGCACGTGATTCCGCGCGTAGGGCGTGGATCGTGACCATGCCGAGAGCGTCGGTCGCGCGGGTGGGTGCGATGGCGGGCGCGATGGTCACGGTCGCGTTGGTCCTGGGGACGGGCGTGGCGATGGGGCGGGGCACGCCGGCCTGTGATGGCCTGGGGAAGATGCGGACGCCGGAGGATGCCGCGGGCCAGGTCGTCAGGATGGAGCCGGCCCAGAGTCGCTTCAGCGTGCGGGAGTCCGACGGCGTCGTTCACGAGTTTCAGGCCTCACCGGAGACGCTCCGGAACCTGAAGGTGGGCGACCGCATCGAGGTGAAGCTCTGGGAGGTGTCGAAGTGCCCCTGACGGCAGGCCGAGCGAGTGCAAGGGGCGTGCGTTCGAGTGTCTGGAGTCCAGCCAGGTTCTTGGTTCTACCCGTCCTGGCGCTCGCGTCGGCGGTGGCGTGGGCGCCGGCACAAGCGCCCGGTGTGTCGGTGGAGCGACCGCGTCCGCCCGTCGTGTCGACACTCCTGGCCGTCCCGACGTTCGCGTCCATCTATTTCGGCGCGGGAACGACCGACATCCGACCGGGCCAGAAGAAGGTGCTGGATGACCACGCGCTATGGCTGCGGAGCGATGGCACTCGGAGGCTCCTGGTCGAAGGGCATACGGATGGACCTGCCGACCATCTGCGGAGCGTCGAGATCGGCGAACAGCGAGCGAGGGCGGCCAAGGCGTACTTGATCACGAAGGGCGCAGACGCAGATCACATCGCGCTCGTCTCGCGCGGAGGAGGACAGCCATCCTGCACGGAGAGGACGGCAGCCTGCCGGGCCAACAACCGGCGAGTCACCTTCTCGACGCGGAGCCACTGACGGGACCGCCGGCGCCGGGGGGACCGAGACCGCCGTAAACTCCCCAAGGCCGAAGCCGGCCGCGGGCCCTGGCGGGAGGGCTGGCGATCGGGCCCGTGACAACCCCGCAGGGAAAACTTGGTCCCGGCATGGGACTTTGCTTGTATTGAGGGGTCCATGCGACCGCCTGGCCAGACCCTCAACTCGTCCAAGACGGATCCTCCCGCCCCGCCGGCGAAGCCCGCGGCGTCCGCGGTCGAGATGGGAGCCCGTCAGCGGGAGATCTCCGTCTCCGAGTTCTTCACCAAGAACCGCCATCTCCTGGGCTTCGACAACCCGCGCAAGGCGCTGCTCACCTGCGTGAAGGAGGCGGTCGACAATGCCCTTGACGCGTGCGAGGAGGCCGGGATCCTTCCGGATGTGGTCATCAAGCTGGAGGTCGTCGGCAACGGCGAGCCCGCGCCGCCGGCCAGCCAGGCCACGCGCTTCCGCGTCACCGTCATCGACAACGGGCCCGGCATCGTCCGCCAGCAGATCCCGCCCATCTGCGCCAAGCTCCTCTACGGCTCCAAGTTCCACCGGCTCCGGATGAGCCGGGGCCAGCAGGGGATCGGCATCTCCGCGGCGGCGCTCTACGGCCAGCTCACCACCGGTCAGCCGATCAAGATCAC
>DATFYA010000023.1 GCA_035315345.1 Candidatus Methylomirabilota bacterium | reverse complement strand
CTTCGCGTGGTGTTTCTGGGTCGCATAAAGACGGGCGACGCCCAAAGCCACTGCTTCGTGATTGTTAACCTTTAGTCCCGATTCGCCCCATCTCCAAGGCCCTCGGCCTCACTATCCCGCCGTCGCTCCTGCAGTGGGCGGATCAGGTGATCGATCCATGAGAACGGCCGGTGAGTCAACGCAGTCTTCGGCCGTGGTCTCGGTCCCCAGATCGAGACGTGGTCGGGTTCAGTCGCGGCTACGGCCATCAGCCATCCATTCGGGTACACCGGAGCGGTGCATGATGTGGTGTTCGAACGTCGGCGGTCGTCTTGATCGCCGAGGGTGGGCGCCCCAATCAGTAAGTCGGTCATGGTAGACCATCAATCACCCCGAGAACGCCCGCACTGGAACGTAGGCCCCGGACGGGACCCGGAACAGGAGGCGTCCGATGTCTTACGCCGGGCTGCGGACACCCTCCTGTGTCACACGCACGGCCCGACCGCGTCGGCAGAACTTGTCATAGTCGATCTCATCGCGAAGCATGATGAGAGCAGCGTCCGCGGACGATCATGGCGCGGATCTTGATGCAGCGCCTGGGCCACACCCTGGTCGTGGGCGAGGCCGTCAAAGGCGTGGAACCAGAGCGCGTAGCCAGTGCTTTCGATGCCCACCGTGACGGGGCGGGGCAGCGCGACGTAGAACCACTCGACAGCATCGCCGGCGTGCGCGAGCTCTGCCTTGAGCATTTCTCCCGTTGCCGTGTCGAGGACCGCGACTTGTTGCTTCCGCGTGTGCAGGTCGCATCCCACCGATGTCATGAGCGTGGCCTCCTCTTGGCGGACGTTGTCATCATCGGGTCCGTTGACCCTACCAGCAACGCCAGGCCGTTCTCATGACATCAGTGAGCGAGCGGGAGCGAGCGAATCGGGAGGAGAAGGCAGGCTGAGTTGAACAGATCGGAACAGGATGAATCGTCCAAATTGGACTAAGGTCCAATGGCACGGCGTCGGGTCATGGGCCACACTTCGCCGAAGTCCGACCGGGAGGCTAGGCGTCGGGCTGGCAGGAACCTCGGCATCTCTACTCCAGTGCACGAACCAAGGGTCCACCCAGGGGGCGCCGTGAAGAAGGTGCACGCTGTGATACTCGCCGCCGCCATGTTGCCGGCCGTCGGCCAGGCGGTCGAGGCTCAGGCCCCGGGCCGGACCCAGGTGCCAGGCCAATCCCAGAGCCAAAGCCTGGACGACCTCTTCACCCGGGTCAGCCCGACCGTCGTCGTGGTGCGGGCCAAGGGGCGGGACGTTGGCGCTGAGGGGATCACCCACTTCAACGAGACAGGCTCCGGTGTCCTGATCTCCAACGACGGTGTACACGGCAGGGTGATGACGGCGGCCCACGTCGTCAACGGCATGGACGAGATCACCGTCGAGGGCATCGGCGGCGAGGTCGTGGGGGCGACCATCATCTCGGCCAATGCGGCTGCTGATGTCTCGCTCCTGCAGCTCGAGCGCGTGACCAAGGCCATGCGGGTGGCCCGGACGGGTGACTCCGACACCATGCGGGTCGGCCAGCAGGTCATGATCGTCGGCGCCCCCTACGGGCTCGCCTATTCGATGAGCGTGGGCTGGATCAGCGCCCGCTGGCCTCCCAACACCATCTTTCCGGACATGCCCCTGGCGGAGTTCCTTCAGACCACAGCCACGATCAACACGGGGAACTCCGGAGGCCCGGTGTTCAACATGGCGGGCGAGGTCATCGGCATCGTCAGCCAGAACATTTCAAAGTCCGGCGGCAGCGAGGGTCTGGGCTTCATCGTGACGATCAAGAGCGCGCAGAACCTCTTGGTCCCCCGGAAGGTGTTCTGGGGCGCCCTCCAAGGGGTGCTCCTGACGGGTCGCCTCGCGACGGTCTTCAACGTCCCGGCGCCCGCCGGGTTCCTGGTCAAGACGGTTGCCCAGGGCTCGGTGGCGTGGAACACGGGCCTGCAGGGGAGCGACGGGATCGTCACCATCGGGGGGAAGGAGGTCCCCGTCGGTGGCGATATCATCCTCTCGGTGGAGGACATCCCCGTGGTGTCCGAGGAGAACATCGAGAAGATCCGCAACACGTTGGCCGCCGTGACGCCGGGCGCCCCGTTCAAGATGAACGTGCTCCGCGCCGGCAAGGTGATCGAACTCACGGGCACGAGCCAGTAACGCACGTGACCTTCCCCGTCGACCCGCGTCGGCCGAAGGGGAAGAGACGGATGAGCGCCGCTGTCTACGCACCCGGGGAGCGCCAATCGTCACGGCGTGGGACTTCTCGCGATCGGTGGCGATGTGCTCCCTGACCAGCCGGTCCGCCTCCTCCCGGGTGTCGTCAAAGCCCAGTCATCGGGACGGCGGCACTCGACACGTCACGCGAACGCCATTGCGCGCCGAAGAGCTCGAAGAGCGCGATCCGGCCAGGCACCTCAGACCGCCGGCGCCGAGCACGGCTGCGACGCGCGGTCGACGGGGCTCCGCATCGGGCGACGTCCCGCCGCGACGATAGCACGCCACGCCGGAGGTGACGCTACGCGGAGAGCGCTTCCGCGGCCGCCTCGAGGCGGCGCTGTCCCTGCTCGGTCAGCTCGCCGACGATCTTGACGAAGGTCGGATGCCGCAGACCCGAGACGAGGAACGTCCATCGGTAAGCGCGCTGGATGTTCGTCCTGATCTCCGCGCGCTCGGGCTCCGTCAAGGTCCGGCGCGTCGCCTGCTGGAGGCTCTCGATGTCGAGATCCGCCTGCTGGGACAGGAGCCCGTCGACGGCGCCGCCGAGCTCGAGCAGCTCCTCGACGGCGTGCTCGCGCTGCGCGAGGCTGAGCGGCCCGCAGATCTCGTTGATCAGCAGCGAGTCGAGCTTGGCGTGCGTGGCCTCGTCGATCCAGTGGTACTTGATGAGATCGCGGAAGAGCCCGTCGAGCTGCTCGTCCGAGCGCACGTGCTCGACGTAGTGGAGCTGGGTGAACCACTCGATCATGCTCGTCAGCAAGAGCGAGCACAGCCGCGACTTGCCAAGCACGACCTTGGCCACCTCCTCCCGCCCCGGGATGACACCGCAGGCGATGCCGAAGCCCTTCTCGAACAGCGCCATCGAGCGCCGGAACATCTGCTGGTGCTTGGTCTCATCTTCCGCAAACCGGATCAGCGCGCGCAGCCGCGCCTCCTCGCCGTAGACGTCGCGCTGCGCCTCCTGCAGCGTCTGCGGGACGATGAACTCCTCGACGAAGGCGAAGATGTGGCAGTACGCGTTGCCGATGATCTGGTTCAGCGTGCGCTTCTCATCCTGGTTCAGACAGGTGATCTCATCGACACCCGACAGCCGGTTCGGCAGGAAGCGCTTCGAGTAGTCGAAGTCCCGGTTCCTCAGGACGTCCTCCTCCTTCCACGCGACCTTGAGGGAGTTGTGGAGGCACTCGTCGTACGAGTAGGTATGCGAGAGCATGGTCGTTGTCCTTTCTCGCCCCATTGGCGTGGCCCGCGTTCGTTGACTCCTCTCGTCGGCAAGCGCCGTGCCACACGTGTTTTCTGCGACAGGACAGGGATGCGGGAGCGCCCCCCGCACGATGACCTTGCAGGCCTCGGCGCGCCCGAGCCGCGCTCGATCGACTTCACGCGCAGTTAGTCAGCGCAAGGTGGGCTGGCGGCTGCGGCGTCGCCACGTGCAATCCGCGGTGGCACGGCGGCGTGCGGTAGCGTGGCTTCGTGCCTGGTGGACATTGGGTTGGCCGCGGTGCTCTTGCCGAGCCCAGGAGTGGCTGTGAAGTTCCGGGCCTTTGCCGTGTCTCGGGACCGGCACTCCAATGTAGCGGCCATGTAGCAAGTCAGCCCGTTGCCGCCAGCGAGTACATAGGACCAAGGTCCTATTGAACGCTCGCCGTGGGGGCCGAGGATATCCGGCAATGCGTTCTGTAGCGAACACCCGAGGCCGCCACAACTGAACCTCGCGGGGCGACAAGGAGGCGATCATGACACCGAGCCGGATCCGCGCAACGGAGCGCGGCGGGCTCGCACTGCGGCTTCCGGATGTGGCTCTTGTCCAGAGGACGGGACTCGCCGTTGTTGAGGCGATGAGCGCCGATCGCTGTGGCAGGAGCCTCCTGAGGCGACCGGCGTCCGAGGCTGGCAGATTACGTCACGGGAATGAAGCCCACGAGGGGGCGACCGCCGCCGGAGGGCGCGAGGGTGTTGAGCTCGGCTGTCCTCTGACGGCAAGGGCCGGCCGTTTCTGATCAAGGGAGCCCAGGCTCCTCTTGAACGACGACAAGGCCGGCAAGCCCGAGGCATTCCTCTGATGACAGGGCGCCGGCCGTTCACCTTCGAGCCATAGTCCGCGACTGGGACGGAGCGAGGCCGTAGCGATGCGTGAGACATTCTTGGCCAGCCTGTCCGCCCTGGGCCTCTTGGCGTCGATGCTCCTGTTTCTGGAGATCGGACGGAGGCTGGGGGCCCGATGGCTAGCGAGGCACCAGGAGGGGGGGCCGGCCGGATTCGGAGTCCTCGAAAGCGCCGTCTTCGGGTTGATGGGGCTCGTCGTGGCGTTCACCTTCTCCGGGGCGGCGTCCAGACTCGATACGCGGCGGCAGTTGATCGTTCAGGAGGCCAACGCTATCGCCACTGCATGGCGGCGCATCGACATGCTGCCGGAAACTGCACAACCGGCCCTGCGCGAGAGCTTCCGTCGGTATGTGGATGAGCGGCTGGCCGTGTACCGGAAGCTCCCCGACGTCGAGGCGGCCGTGGTGGAGTTGCACCGGGCCACGGCGCTGCAAGGGGACATCTGGGCACAAGCCGTGGCGGCACTGCGCACGGAGGACGGTCAGCACGCCATCATGTTGCTCCTGCCGCCGCTCAACGAGATGTTCAACATCGCCACGACCCGCACCATGGCCACCCGAATGCATCCGCCAACCATCATCTTCATCATGCTCGCGATCCTGCCGCTGACCGGTTCGCTGCTTGCAGGCTACAGCACGGCCACCGGGAAGAGGCGCAGCTGGACGCACATGCTCGGATTCGCGGTGATCATGGCCGGCACCGTGTTCGTCATCCTCGAGCTCGAGTTCCCGCGCCTTGGCTTTGTCGGATTCGACTCCATGGATCACGCGCTGGTGGAAGTGCGAGATAGCCTCAAGTGAGCGGGACGATGTCCATGAACGGGCCAGCCGAGACCTCTCCCGAGTCCCGCTGGCCTCCCGTGCTCACGCTTCTCGTGTGCTCGTCTTTTTCGAAATGTTGCCTCACCGTGTTCACGTGCTGCCGGTCTGGATCCTGGGTCTGCTGACCGCACCGGTGTTCTGGAGCGCAGTCCACGCGGAGCCGGTCGCCGACGGCGAGTCTTCGTCCTGGGTCGATAGGTGGCTCCAAGGACCCGGCATGACCGGAGACTGGTTCGGCACGAGAACCAGCCTCACCGCGCTGGGTGTCACGCCGTCGACGCTCGCCGGCCTTCCAGTGCTCAGCTTCGGCGTGTCCGGCAACTGGGCTTCCGGTCGCGATCCTCTCCAACAACATCGGCAACGTCTTCGACGTGGCACAGGCCTTCGACGGGACTGAGGTGAGGCTGTATACCCTCTTCCTCCGGCAGGTCCTGTTCGATCTCCGTCGAGCCCGAGACGCGCCATGATCGTGAGTCCCATGCTGGTGCAGGCAGTGAGCGAGGCGCCCAGGAAGACCATCGCGAGCGCGGCCCCGGGGCGTCTATGCCATCTGGGAGTGCGCAAGCGACGTGCCTAGTGGCCGTTACTCCAAACTCTTGACGACGCGACCTCCACGGCGCACGATCCCCGTGGGGGATCGGTCAGAGCAGGCTGTTCACTGGGTAGCCGACGGGTACGACACCCAGACAAATGGAGGGAACCAGATGACGACGAAATTCTCGTCGGTGTGGTGCGCATTCCTCGTCGCGGCGCTGATGGCCGCCGTCCCGATCGTCTACGCCCAGGCCCCCAGCGATTTCGCGAGCGAGCCCGACAAGAGCATGGCCAGTGCTCACGAGTCGTTCGTCAAGGGCGACATGAACAAGGCGTCCGAGCACATCCAGAAGGCGGCGTCCTGGGTGCGCAAGGAGGCAGACAAGGTCTCCAAGGACTCCAAGCAAGGTGTGATGAAGGCCGCTGACCAGCTGAGCAAGCTGAGCGGAGATGTCAAGAAGGGCACCGTGAAGTCTGGCGACCAGCTGAAGAAGACCTTCGCCCAGGTCGACCACTCGCTCGCCAAAGCCTGGCACGCGACCGCGCAGCAGACCCAGGAATCGGGCAAGGATGCGACCGCCGCGCTCAAGAAGGCCGGCGCCGGCGTGGAGGGTGCCGCCAAGTGGTCTGGCAACAAGTTGCAGGAGGGCACGCAGGCCTCCGTCGACGGTCTCAAGAAGGCCGGCAAGGTGAGCACCGACGAGGTCGGGAAGTTCTTCAAGGGCCTCGGGGACGGCATCGCAGATCTGGGACAGAAGCTGAGCAGCTGACCCTCTGTTCGTTCCGTCGGCCAGAGCAGGATTCAGGCGGTTAGCGGGGCCGTTTCGTCAGACGGCCTGAATCAGCAGCCAGCGAGTGAGCAAGTGGCCGCGCCGCTGGACCTCGCCCGAGCTGTACTCACGTGACAGGGCAGGGCCGACGCAGGGCACCGAGCGCAGGCGGGGCACGCGGCGGATCCTGGACGGCGAGGTGCTCGATCGTGGCGTCGGAGTACTCGAGCTGCCGGTTGGGGGGCGACGACGGGCGCACCAGTCTACGCTAAGCCACCCCGCTTTTTGAGCCCGCGAAGCATGCGGCAGCTGGCGAAGCCTCAGTCGCCGCGTCGTCCAGTTGGGCGGGAACGTCGAAATGTCGCTTCGCTTCCCACTCTTCCGGCTTGGTCAGTAATCAAAAGCCGAGCAACACCGCTCGCAGGAGGGCTAGTAGCTAAATCCGCCTCCAATGGAGTGGCTGCGAGAAACTATTCAGCGTGCAAGTCTCCCGCAATGCAGGAAACAAATGGTGGGCTGGGACGGGATTGAACCGCCGACACCAGGATTTTCAGTCCTGTGCTCTACCAACTGAGCTACCAGCCCACCACGAGTTTCCGAGGATAGCAGAACGAGGAGACCCCGTCCACGGACACGGGCCCTCGTCTTGCCCGATCCGGAGCTAGGGCTTGCCGTCCTCGAACTCGGCGCCGGTGTCCGATTCGAAGACGATGCGATCGTCGTCGTCGACGGTGAAGGCCTCGTGGAGGACGAAGGGCACGTCGTGCTGGACGAGGAAGCGGGTCAGACGGGCGACGGCCACCGGGTGCGAGTCGAGATGGAAGGACAGGGCGAGGTCGCCGATCTCGTCGATGGCGAAGAAGGCCCAGTTGCCCACCACGAGCGCCTCGCTCTCGGGCTCCCAGGTGACGCCGCCGTCGAACTCCTCCGAGCCCTGGGCGAGGTCGTGGAGCTCCTGGAGCTTGGCCCGGCGCTGCGTCTCGTCCACCGATCTACATGCCTTTGAAGACGCCGTCGGCGGCCATCTCGCGGAAGGCCTTCTCGTGGGCGGCGATGCTGCGCTCGATGTCGGCGTCGCTGTGCACCGCGGAGATCCAGCCGTGGTGGCTGGCGCAGTCCACCCCGTTGTTCAGCAGTGCGCAGCGCAGCAAGTGATAGAGATCGCCTCGGCGCGGTCGGTCGAAGCCGGCCAGCCCGGGCTTGCCCTCGAACGAGACGTGGAAGATCGACGCCTCGCCGAAGCAGGTGCCGGGGACGCCCGTGCGCTTCATCGCGTCGGACAGGCCCGAGCGCAGCTCGTCGCCCGCCTTGTTGGCGCGCGCGTGGAGCGATCCGTCGCTGACCAGCTCGAGGGTGGCGATGGCCGCGGCGGCCGAGACCGGGTTCGAGTTGAACGTGCCGTTCTGGGCCACGCGCTGGCTGCGGTCGAAGACGGGATCACCGCGGTGGGCCATCATCGACAGCAATTCCTTCTTGCCGACCACCGCGGCGCCGGGCAGGCCGCCGGCCACGATCTTGGCCAGGGTGGTCATGTCGGGCGTGACCCCGAAATAGGCCTGGGCCCCGCCGGGCGAATAGCGGAACCCGGTGATGACCTCGTCGAAGATCAACACCACGTTGTGCCGCGTGGTGAGGCTGCGCAGCTCCTGAAGGTAGCCCGGGATCGTCGGCGTGGTGCCGGACTGGCCGCCCGCCGGCTCCAGGATCACCGCGGCCACGTCACCGCGCTCCAGCATGGTCTCGACTGCCTTGATGTCGTTGGGCGGGCACACCAGGAGCTGATCGAGCACCGAGGTGGGCACGCCGGCCGACATGGGCACTTCGTACGGCGGATTCACCGCCGCGACCACCCCGTCGTGCCAGCCGTGGAAGTGGCCCTGGAACTTCACGACCTTGTTTCGCCCGGTGAAGGCGCGCGCGATCCGGAGGGCCAGATGCGTGGCCTCGGTGCCGGACATCGCGAAGCGCACCATCTCGGCGGAGGGAATCAGCTTGCCGATCAGCTCGGCCCAGCGCACCTCGAGCTCGTGACTGGCTCCGAGGTGAGTGCCGCGCGCGGCCTGATCCTGGATGGCCTTCACCACCGCCGGGTGGCAATGCCCGAGGAACAGCGCCCCGTGGCCCATCCAGTAGTCGATGTACTCGTGCCCGTCCACGTCCCACTTGTGCGACCCCAGCGCCCGGTCGACGTACACCGGAAACGGCTTCATGTGCCGGCCGTCGTGGGTGACCCCGCCCGGGATGATGGCCCGCGCGCGCTCGTAGAGCGCGGACGACCGGGGATGCATGGCCTTGTAGGTCTCGATCACGGACTGGGCAGCGCTCATTTGCTCGGGCCTCCGGTATGACGAGGTGATTCCAGCACTCGCAGCAGCTCAAGCATGCCGACATGGGCGGGCAAAGGCAAGCCGTCGACCGTGGGCTCGGGGCGAAGGGTGAGGCCGTCGACCGCGCCCGCGTCCACGCACGCCTGGACCATCGCCTGCTCCTCCTCGCCGGTGTGCAGTAGCGGACGGCCGGCCAGGCGGGCCAGCTCGGCCACGATGCCGTAGGCGCCCCAGTTGGACACGCCGGCGACCACCAGATGCTTCACCGGGACGACCGAGGCGATCTGCGGGAAGACGCCGCCGGCGCGCGCGACGCGACTGCGGACCGCGCCCATGCCGACCTCGTTGCCCCCGTCCCCGACTCCGATCGTGACCACCCGGCGGGGCGCGGCCAGGAACAATTCGTCGAGCGGGCCGTTCCACTCCGTCAGCGAGCGGCCGCGGGCGCTGCGGTAGTGTCCGTCACGGGCGCGGCCGGGCCGCTCGATCGCCACCAGGTGCGTGGGCTTCTGCTCGGCGAGGAGCCGCCGCGCGATCTCGCGCGCCGCGCCGGGGCCTTGGCGGTGCGGCACGTGAAAGGTCTCGACCGTCGCCGGCTCGCCCAGCACCTTCAACGCCGCCTGCAGCGGCGGGACCGCGACCGCGTCGGTGATGTAGCCCACCTGCGCGCCGAGCGTGCGCAGCGCGCGTCCGAGGCACGCGGTACCCGGCGGACCGTCCGTCTCGGGCAGTCCCGGGCCGACCGCGAAGCCGGTGGTGAGCAGCACGCGGCGGCTCTTCCGCAGCGCCTGGGCCGCCGCGGTGGCGCCTCCGCGCACGAAGAACGCGGCGATGCCCCGGCCGCCCGGATCCAGCGCCATCAACTGATCGATCATCGCGGTCCGGGCGGGCCAGGCTAGCGCTTCGGCGCGGCTGACGCAGGCGGCCGGTCGGGTTGAGGCGGCATGAAATTGAGGATGACCGCCTCCGTGTCCTCCTTGTTGAAGGTCACGATGAGCCCCGACTTGTAGAAGTAGGTTTCCTGGTCGTTCTGGCTGACCACGTTGTCGGGGACCCCGAACCCCTGCACGATCGTGTTCTTGCCGAAGACCATGGACTTGGGCTCGAGGCGGACGACCCGGACCACCGTCGGCTTGTAGCCCTGCGGGGTGAGCAGCCCGTACTCGATCGTCATCCGCTGGATACCGCCCGGCGCCTGCGCCCCCTCGTAGACCCACTGCGACGTATCGTAGCCCTCGACCTTCGACCGGGATTCCTTGGTGGGCGCTCCGTATCGGGCGCGCACGGCGTCGGCGATGGTCACCCCGGGCTCGATGCCGCCCCACTCCTCGGCCGGCGCCGACGGGGGCCACGCGATCGGCAGCGCGAGAAAGACGACCAGCGCGAGAATCGAGCGCATCAGAAGCCGATCGCCGCGCCGTCGCCCCGGGGATCGGCCCCGCCGCGCAGCGTCCCGTGGTCGAGCGTGATCCCGTGGGCGTGGCCCATGCGCATGAACCAGTCCGACACCGGCGTGATCTGGTGGCCCTTCCGGGTCAGCGCGTCGCGAACTGCTTCGGGCACGCGGCTCTCGATGCGCACCTGGTCGACGACGTCACCCGGATCGATGGGCCCGGCGACGAAGCGCGGCCGCTCGATGGCCTCCTGGATCTCCATGCCGAAGTCGAGCGCGTTGGTGAGCGACTGGGTGTGGAACATGGCCTGGCCGTCGCCGCCCATGTTCGAGTAGCCGAGCACCGGCTGATCGCCCCGCGTGACCATGCACGCGATCAGGGTGTGGAAGGGGCGCTTGCCGGGTCCGAAGCAGTTCGGATGCCCCGGATCGGTATTGAAGTAGGCCCCGCGGTTCTGCAGCACCACCCCGGTGCCGGGCGCCACCACCGCCGAGCCGAAGGACTTGTAGAGGCTCTGGATGACGCTCATCACGTTGCCCTGCCCGTCCGCCACCACGAAGCCGGTGGTGTCGCCGTCGATCTCGCCCCACTTGTGCCACTGCGCCTTCCCGGGATCGAAGGCCAGACGGCGCCGCTCCGCGTACGCCTTGCCGATGAGCGTCTCGACCGGCACGCGCTCGTGCAACGGATCGGCCACCCAGCGGTCGCGATCGGCGTAGGCCAGCTTGGTCATCTCGATCAGCAGGTGCAGGTGCTCGGGCGAGTGGAACTCGTAGCGGCCGAGGTCGAAGGCCTCCAGCAGATTCAGGGTGAGCAGCGCGGCCAGGCCCTGCGTGGGCGGCGGCGTCTCGTAGATGGTGTAGCCGCGATAGGTCGAGGAGATCGGCTCGCCCCACGCGCCCTCGTGGGTGGCCAGATCATCTGCGGTGAGAAAGCCCTCGGCCTGCATCCGCTGGGCGATCGAGCGCGCGACGCGTCCCTTGTAGAACAGCTCCGGCTCCTGCCCCAGCTCGGTCAGCGTGCGCGCCAGATCGGGCTGCCGATAGCAGTCGCCCGTCTTCGGGAAGCGGCCGTCGAGGGCGATCACGCGATGCCACTCCGGATCGTCCACCATCGGCGCCTTCTCGCGAATGGCCTGCGCGACCACGTCCGACAGCGGGAACCCCTCTCCCGCGTAGTGAATGGCCGGCTCGAGCAGGCTGGCGAGCGGCCGCGTGCCGAAGCGGTCGAGCAGCATGCGCCAGCCGCGGGTCGCCCCGGGCACCGAGACGGAGCCGGGGCCGATGTTGGGCACCGCCTTCAGCCCGCGCCGGTTCAGCTCGTCGAGGCTCGCGCGCGAGCCCGAGCATCCCGCGCCGCTCAGGTAGTGCACGCGCCGGGTGGCCGCCTCGTGGTAGAGGCAGAAGATGTCACCGCCCACGCCGCAGAAGTTCGGCTGGGTGACCGCGAGCACCGCGTTGGTGGCGATGGCGGCGTCCACCACGTTGCCGCCCGACTTCAGCACCTCTACCCCGGCCAGCGAGGCCAGCGGGTGACACGAGGCGACCATGCCGCGACGGCCCATCGGGGCCTGGCGGTGCGCGTAGCCGATCTGGGGCATCTTAGCTCTCCGCGAAGAGGCGAGTGATCTCGTCCTGGGGGAATGTGGGCATCGGGCGCGGGTGGCCGCCGGACGTGAGGCTCACGCCCTGCGAGGCCTCGGTCACACGCCCGATGGCCGTGCAGTCGACGCCGACGCTGCGGCAGGCCTCGGCCACGCGCTCGGCATCGGACGCGGCCACCGCGAGCAGCAGCGAGCCCGACGCGATGGTGCCGAGCGGATCGAGCCCGAACGCCTCGCAGAGCGCGCGGCCTTCGCGCAATACCGGGATGCGCTCGCGATCGACGCGCACGCCCACGTCGGCGGCCTGCGCCAGCTCCCAGCACGCGGTGGCCACGCCACCCTCGGTCGGGTCGTGCATGGCGTGGACCCGCGCGGCCGCGCAGGCTGCGCGCGCCTCGGGCACCACGCTGATGCCGGGCCGCCGCAGCAGGTCACGCGCACGCTTCACGACGTCGGCGGCGACCCCCCGCCGCTCCGCCTCGGCGGCCCGCTCGCGCGCGATGATCGCCGTGCCCTCGAGCGGCACGCCCTTGGTGAGCAGCAGCGTGTCGCCGGGCCGCGCCCCTCCCGTGGTGACCAGGCGGTCCTTCGCCACCTCACCCAGCATGCAGCCGGAGACGATCGGGCGCGGCAGGCCGGCCGTCACCTCGGTGTGACCGCCGATGAGCGACACGCCGAGCTCCGCGCACGCCTCCCCGATGTCGGCGAAGAGCCGCTCGACCGCAGCCTCGGTGGCCGCGCCCTCGGGCAGCAGCACGGTGGCCAGGAACCAGAGCGGGCACGCGCCCCGCACGGCCAGATCGTTGGCGTTGACGTGCAGCGCGTACCAGCCGGCCTCGTCGGTGGCGAAGGTGATGGGATCGGTGGTGGCCACCAGGTAGCGATCGCCCATGTCGAGCACCGCGGCATCCTCGCCCAGGCGCGGTCCGACGATCACGCGCGAATCCGCCGGCGCGTGCGCGCCGAGGAGGCGACCGAGCAGCTGCGGTGGGAGCTTCCCGACCGGTAGGGCCGGCATGGCCCCCGTAGTATAGCCCAACAAATTCGCGGTGATGCCGATCCACCGCTCCCTCACCCTGCCCTCTCCGCCGGGGGGGAGAGGGTCGCCAACGCTAGAAGAGCGGGGAGGCGGCGCGGAGGGCCGCGATGACCAGGGGCCTGGGGTAGATGCCGGCGAGCACGACGCCGAGCACGCACACGAAGATGCAGAAGGACAGGAGCGGCGCGACCGGGATGGGATCGCGGCGGTCGGGGGCGTCGATGTACATGCGCTTGGCCACCAGCAGGTAGTAGAAGAGCGCGACGACCGTCAGGACCGCGCCCAGCAGCACCAGCCAGTAGAGGCCCTGCTCCGCCGCGGCCCAGAAGACGTAGAGCTTGGCCCAGAAGCCGGCCACGAACGGGATGCCGCCGAGCGAGAGCAGGAACAGCAGCATGCTCAGCGCCAGGATGGGCGAGCGCTGGGCGAGGCCGCGGTACGCCGCGATGCCCTCGGAGCCCTCGGCCTGCGCCACCGCCTCCACCACCAGGAACGCGCCCATGTTCCCGAACAGGTACGCGACCAGGTAGAAGAGCATCATCGCCACGCCGTTGGCGGAGACGGCCGCGAAGCCCACCAGCATGTAGCCGATGTGGGCCACGCCCGAGTAGGCGAGCAGGCGCTTGATGTTCTGCTGCGGGATCGCCATCAGGTTGCCGCCGATGATCGTCACCGCGGCGAGCCCCGTCGCCGCGGGAACCCAGAAGAGCACGCGGTCACCCATGCCCTCGAGGTAGAGCCGGAAGATCACGATGAAGCCGGCCGCCTTCGGGGCCACCGAGAGCCAGGCCACGAACGGCGTGCTCGCGGCCTCGTAGGTGTCGGGCACCCACATGTGGAACGGGAACGCGGCGATCTTGAACCCGAGGCCGCCCAGAGCCAGCAGCATGCCCAGCAGGAGCATCGGATGGCCCGTGGTCATGGCCGTCGCCACGCCGCGGATGTCGGTCGTACCCGCGATGCCGTACAGGAACGAGAGGCCGTAGATCAGCACCGCGGACGAGACCGTGCCCACCAGGAAGAACTTCAGCGCCGCCTCCACCGCCTCGGGCTCGCGCTTGAGGAAGCCGGCCAGGTAGTAGAGCGGGATCGACATCAGCTCGAACGCCACGAAGAGCAGGACCAGGTCGCGGGCCGAGCCCAGGACCAGCATGCCGAGCAGGGAGGCGAGGATGGCCACATAGTACTCGGTGGCCCGCCGGGCGAAGGCGACCGCCCGCAACGGGAGCGAGGCGAGCACGCCGATCAGGGTCGCCACGATGAAGAGGCGCTTGGCGAACAGGGCCAGCTCGTCCTGCACGAAGGCGCCGTTGAAGATCTCGGCGCCGGCCTCGGCGCGCCAGGAGATCCCGAGCAGGATCACCAGGCCGATCGCGGTGAGCACCCCGACGCGCCGCTTGTCGCCCGCGGGCATGACCAGGCCGACCAGGAACACGATCAGCATGAGGACGGCGAGCCCGATCTCGATCCCGAGCGCGCTCCTCACGTCGAACCCGTTCACTGGAGCACCCAGAGGCGGTTCAGCAGCGGCATCGTGGCGGTATCCACGGGGGCCAGCGCCAGCGACGGCCACACCCCGAAGAGCACGATCACGAACACCAGGATCCAGAGCGCGGCCCACTCCGGGCCTCGCGCGTCCGGCAAGTTCTGGAAGTGCGGATCGGGCGAGGGCGGCCCCCAGAAGATCTGCTTGGTGACGCGCAGCACGTAGATCGCGGTGAGATAGGCGCCGCCCACCGCGGGGATCAGCCACCACGAGTACGACGACTGCCACGCCCCCAGGAACGTGAGGAGCTCGGCCACGAAGCCGGCGGTGGCGGGCAGGCCGAGCGACGACAGGCCCGCGATGGTGAACGCGGTCGCGATCCCCGGCATCATCCGCGCGAAGCCGCCCATCTTGAAGATCTCGCGCGAGTGGGCCTTCTCGTAGACCAGGCCGACCAGGGCGAAGAAGAGGCCGGTCATGATCCCGTGGGCGAACATCTGGTAGACCGATCCGTTGAGCCCCACCTCGGTGAGGGTGGCCGCGCCGAGCATCACCACGCCCATGTGCGAGACCGAGGAGTAGGCGATCACGTACTTGAGATCGGTCTGGGCCATGGCCGAGAACGCGCCGTAGACGATGTTGATGCACGCGATCGTGCCGACCAGCCAGGACCACTGCAGCGTCGCGTCGGGCAGCAGCCCCATGCCGAGGCGCACCACCCCGTAGGCCCCGAGCTTCATGAGCACGCCGGCGTGCAGCATGGAGACGGCGGTGGGCGCGGAGGCGTGGCCGTCGGGCGACCAGGTGTGCAGCGGCCAGATGCCGGCCAGGATGCCGAAGCCCACGTAGAAGGCCAGGAACACCCAGGACTGCAGCCGCGGATCGAACTGGCCCAGCTCCATCTCGAGGAACGAGAACGACGACGAGTCGTTCGCCACGTAGAGGGCGAGGATGCCGACCAGGATGAAGGCGGACCCGAAGAGCAGGTAGAGGGTCAGCTTCATCGCGGCGTATTCCTTGGTGCCGACGCCGGTGCGGCCGAAGGCCCAGCCGAAGATGCCCTGCGGGCGCACCTCGCCGCTCGAGCCCCAGATGCCGATGAGCAGGTACATCGGCAGCACCGCGATCTCGTAGAACAGGAAGAGCACGAACAGGTCGAGCGAGACGAAGACGCCGTAGACCCCGGTCACCAGCACCAGCAGCAGGGCGTAGAACTCCTGGCTGCGCACCTTCACGGTCCAGGAGGCCCAGGCCCCCGCGAAGATGATGATCGAGGTGAGCAGCAGCATGAGCAGGCTCATGCCGTCGATGCCGAGCTGGTAGTTGATGCCCAGCGGCGCCACCAGCGGCACGTCCTCGTAGAACTGGAAGCCGGCCGCCTCCCGGTCGTAGGCCACGTAGATCACCAGGGTGAGTATCAGCGACACCGCGGTCGAGGCCACCGCCAGCCAGCGCACCAGCAGCGCGTTGCGCCGGGCCAGGAACATGATCAGCAGGGCCCCGACGAAGGGCGACCAGGTGATGATGGACAGCACCGGGAAGCTGCTGAGGCCGAGAGGCATCGCCGCGCTCATCGGGGCCAGCGCATCCAGACCATCAGGAGCAGCACGCCGAGGGCGACGCCGTAGATGTAGTCCTGGGCCTGGCCGGTCTGGATGCGTCGCAGCCGGTCGCCCACGGTGAGCGTCCACGCGCTGAGCACGTTCACGATGCCGTCGACGATGTAGCGGTCCACCCAGCCGACGATCCGCGAGAGGCCCAGGATGCCCTGGCGGTAGACCAGCGCAAACGCGTCGTCCAGCCAGAAGCGCTCGTCCACGGCCTCGCCGATGACCGCGAAGCGCCGGGAGAGCCAGTCCGCGCTGATCAGGCGCCGCCCGTACACGAGCCAGGCCAGCACGATGCCGGCCACCGCCACCGCGATGGCCACCCCGGCCAGCCAGCCCGGCGGGGCCAGCTCCGGCTCGACATTCCAGACCCGCGGCAGCCCGATGCCGATGACCATGGCCAGCGCGGCCAGGATCCAGAGGGGCACGGCCATGACGGCGGGCGGGTCGTGGGCATGGTCGCCGTGGGCGGGGGCGCCGAAGAAGACGATGAACACCACCCGGAACATGTAGAAGGCGGTGAGGAACGCGGCCAGTACCAGCATCGCGAACGGGATGGTGAGGCCGCCCACGTAGGTCGAGCCCAGGATCTCCTCCTTGGAAAAGAAGCCCGCGAAGAAGGGAATGCCCGCGAGGGACAGCGTGCCGATCAGGAACACCGCCAGCGTCTGCGGCATGCGTCGTGCGAGCCCGCCCATCGCGAAGATGTCGTTGCTGCCGACCGCGTGGATGACCGCCCCCGCGGCGAGGAAGAGCAGCGCCTTGAACACGCCGTGGGTGAGCAGGTGCAGGAACCCGGCGCTCGCAAACCCGGCTCCGATCGCCGCCATCATGTAGCCCAGCTGCGAGACGGTCGAGTAGGCGAGCACGCGCTTGATGTCGCGCTGCCCGCACGCCAGCGTGGCCGCGAGCAGCGCGGTGAACGCCCCGTTCCAGCCGACCGCGGCGAGCACGTCGGGCGTCTGCTCGAAGAGGAACGCGGTGCGGAAGAGCAGGTACACGCCCGCGGTCACCATGGTGGCGGCGTGGATGAGGGCCGACACCGGCGTGGGGCCCTCCATCGCGTCGGGCAGCCAGATGTGGAACGGGAACTGGGCCGACTTGCCGGCCGCGCCCAGGTAGATGAAGAAGGTGACGAGGCCGAGGCCGGTCAGCACCTCGCTGCCCGCCTGGGCCATCTCGAAGAGCTCGGAGAAGTCGAAGGTGCCGGTCCGGCTCCACAGCATGACGATGCCGATCAGGAAGAAGACGTCGCCCGCCTTGGTGATCCAGAAGGCCTTCACCGCGGCCCGCGCCGCCTCCGGGCGCTGATACCAGTAGCCGATCAGCAGGTACGAGCAGAGCCCGACCAGCTCCCAGCAGATGAACAGCTGAACGAAGTTGGGAGCCAGCACCAGGCCCATCATCGAGAAGGCGAACAGGGACTGGTAGGCGTAGTAGCGTCCGAGCGAGGCCGGCGGCTCGTCGGAGAGATAGCCGACCGAGTAGACCTGGACCAGGAACGAGATGAGCGCCACCAGGATCAGCATCAGGGCGGAATCCGCGTCGGCGAGCACCCCCACCGAGGTGAGCACCGCATCCTCGACCGGGATCCAGTCCCAGAGCACCCGGCGCGCCATGTCCGGCACCGCGAGCCGCCACGACCAGACCGCGGCGAGCAGCGCGCCGACCGAGAACACGATGGACACCGCGGCGGCGGGCCGCCCGGAGCGTCGCAGCGGCACGGCCAGGCTCAGGATCAGGAACGCGATGCCGGGAGCCAGCCAGGCCCCGAGCGCGAAGGTGCCGGACGCGGCCATGCCGGGCTATCCCCTGAGGAGGTCCAGGTGGTCCGCCACCGCGGTGCGGCGGAGGCGGAAGATCAGGATGACGAGGGCGAGGCCGAGCGCCACCTCCACCACCGTGATGCTGATGGTGAACACGGTGAAGACCATGCCGGCGACGTCGGCCCGGAAGCGGGCGAAGGCCACCAGGTTGATGTTGACCGCGTTGAGCATCAGCTCGATGCCGAGCAGGATGCCGATGGTGTTGCGCCGGGTCATGACGCCGAACAGGCCGATGCAGAACAACATGGCCGAGAGCGTGAGATAGGCCTGCAGGGTCATCTCAGTCGTCCGGCCGCGCGAAGTACAGCGCCCCGAGCAGGCCGGCCAGCAAGAGCACGCCCAGCAGCTCGAACGGCAGCACGTACGTGGTGAGCAGGCTCTCCCCGATGGCGGCGGTGAGCTCCTCGGTCACCGCGGGCCGCGAGATGGTCAGCGGCGCCCGGCGGAAGACCACCAGCAGCGCCACCAGCAGCGCGCCCGAGATGATGAACCCGGTGAAGATCTGCCGGCTCGACTGGGTGATCCGATGCGCGACCAGCCGCTCCGTCACCACGATGGCGAATACCGCGATCGTCACCACGCCGCCTGCGTACAGCAGCAGCTGGACCGCGGCCAGGAACTCCGCGTCGAGCGACAGGAAGAGCCCGGACGTGGCGGTCAGCATCAGGGCCAGGTACAGCACCGAGTGGAAGAGATTCCGGGTCAGGACCACCGCCAGAGCCGAGGCCAGCAGCACCACCGCCAGCCCCCAGAAGGTTATCGGCTCGAGGATCACTCGGCGCCACCTCCGGACTTGGTGGCCGACGCCGTGCCCGCTTCCGCCGCCTTCGCGGGTCCGCCGGCCTTGGCCGGTTCCGCCTCGGGGCGCGGGGCCTTCGGCGGGGTCTGCATGTCGCGCAGCAGGTTGCCGGTCGCCCACGACGGCTCGAAGCGCAGGCCGATCTGGTGGAGCCGGTCCTTGTCCAGCAGGAGCTCGCGCCGGTCCGACGTGGACATGTCGAACGACTTCATCATGATGATCGCGTCGGTGGGGCACACCTGCACACACAGCTCGCAGAATTCGCACGCGTACAGCTCGAGGGTGAACGTCTTGGCGTAGTTGCGCTTCTCCGCCTTGAGCATCTCCACCTTGATGACCTGGGGCGGGCAGATGTACTCGCACAGCCGGCAACCGATGCAGTTCTCCTCGCCGGTCTCCTTGTCGTAGGTCAGGGCGAGCAGCCCGCGGTAGCGATCCGGGTACGCGCGGACCTGGTCCGGGTAGTGCACGGTGACCGGCCGGCGGATCAGATTGATCAGGGTGACCTTCATGGCCCGGGCGACCGCCCGCACCAGGTCGTAGAGATCGCCCCAGAAGCTGTCGCCGAGCCGTCTAGCCATTGCCGCTCGTCAGCACCACCTGGAGCGCCGTCGCCATCAGCAGCAGGAGGCTGGCGGGCAGCAGGAGCTTCCAGGAGATGGCCAGGATCTGATCGGCCCGGATGCGCACGAAGCTCCAGCGGATCCAGGTCACCAGGAGGAAGACGAACATGGCCTTGAGCAGGAACCAGAGCGCGCCCCACCACGGCGAGGTATCCGCCCACGGCCCGCCCCACGCGCCCAGGAACAGGAGCGCCCCCAGGAACGAGGTGCCGATGATGTGGGCGTACTCGCCGAGCTGGATCAGCGCGAACTTCATGCCCGAGTACTCGACGCGGAAACCGGCCACCAGCTCCGACTCCGCCTCCAGGATGTCGAACGGCACGCGGTTCTCCGCGGCCAGCGTGGCCACCACGTAGAACAGGAACGCGAGCGTCCCGAACGGAAACCACGCCACGTACCAGAGATCCCCCTGGGCCGTCGCGATGTCGGAGAGGCGGAGCGAGCCCGCGAAGAGGACCGGCACGAGCGCCACGAAGATGAAGGGCAGGTCGTAGGAGATGATCTGGTTGACCGCCCGCATCGCGGAGAGCAGCGCGTACTTGTTGTTGGACCCCCAGCCGCCCATGAAGAGGCCGACGATCTCCATCGCCGACACCGCCAGGAAGAAGAGGATCCCGATGTTGAGGTCGGCGATCCCCAGGCCGGGGGCGAAGGGCAGCGTGGCGAAGATGAACATGCACGGCACGAGGAACACGATCGGGGCGAGGTTGTAGACCGAGCGGTCGGCCAGCCGCGGGACCACGTCCTCCTTCATCATGAGCTTCACCGCGTCCGCGATCGGCTGCAGGAGACCGTGCGGACCCACCCGATAAGGACCGATGCGTGACTGCATGCGCGCGGCGAACTTGCGCTCCAGCAGCGTGACGTAGGTCACCATGCCGATGATCACGTTGAGAACGATGAACCCTACGACGAACGCGTTGAACACCTCCCCGATCATCTGGGCACCCGGCTGATCGGTGCCTCGACTGGGCCACTGTTGTATGCGGTGGCCTCGACATGGCCCCCGCACTCCTCCGGTCCGCGGACCAGGCGTCCCATGCTAGCGGTCGACCTCGCCGAAGACCGGGTCCACCGAGCCCATGATCGCCACCACGTCGGCGACCTTGCAGCCGATGAGGATGTGCGGCAGGATCGAGAGGTTCGAGAACGACGCCCCCCGCCATTTCATGCGGTAGGGCTTGGCGCTGCCGTCGGAGACCAGGTAGCAGCCCACCTCACCGCGGGCGCCTTCGACCCGCGCGTAGCCTTCACCCTTGGCCACCCGCACCTGCCCCACCGACTTGACGCCCGGTCGCGAGGACACGGGGCCCTCGGGCAGGCCGTCCAGCGCCTGCCGCACGATGTTGATCGACTCGCGGAACTCCACCATCCGCACCCGGTAGCGCGCGTAGCAGTCCCCGGCGGTCTCCACCGGCACCTTGAAGTCGAAATCCTCGTAGGAGGAGTAGGGCTCGAGCCGGCGAATGTCGTAGCTGACCCCGGAGCCCCGGATCAGCGGCCCGGAGACGCCGACGGTCTGGGCGAGGTTGCGCGAGATGACGCCCACCCCCTGGGTCCGGGCCAGGAAGAAGGCGTTGCGCTCGAGCATGTCCTCGTACTCGTCGAGGCGCCGCTCGATCAGGCCGATGGTCTCGCGGCACTTCTGGGCCCAGCCGGCGGGAATGTCGTAGCGCGTGCCGCCCACCTGGTGGAAGCCGTAGAGTAGCCGCGCGCCCACCAGGGCCTCGAACAGGTCGAGGACCCACTCGCGCTCGCGGATGCAGTAGAGGAAGACGGTGGCCCCGCCGCCGAGCGCCCCGCCCATGTCCAGGCACCAGGTACCGAGCCAGAGGCAATGCGAGGCGATGCGCTGCAGCTCGGCCATGATCACCCGCAGGTACTGGGCGCGCCGCGGCACCTCGACCTTGCCCACCATCTCGGCCGCGCGCACGTAGGCCAGCTCGCTGGTCATCGCGGCCACGTAGTCGGTCTTCGACGCGATCGAGGGGTACTGGGTGTAGGTCAGCGACTCGCCCAGCTTTTCGTGGCAGCGGTGCAGATAGCCGATCACCGCGTCCACCGCCACCACCGTTTCGCCCTCGAGGGTCAGGATCGCGCGGAACACGCCGTGGGCGGACGGGTGCTGCGGCCCCATGTTCATGGTGAGGCGCTCGCTGCCGCCGTAGCCCAGCTCGATGACTTTCCTGGCTTCCGGATCCATGTCAGCCTTCGGGCGACTCTCTCTTCTGCCTCTTTGTTCTGACGGTCGTCGCAGGCGACGACCAGTGTCGGTGTCAGGCCTCGGGCGACTCTCTCTTCCGCCTCGTTGTTCTGACGGTCGTCGCAAGCGACGACCTCTATAGAGTGGGCGCTTGCGCGCCGTTTTCTTAGCGCATCGGCGAGAACGGCGCGGGTTGCAGTACGATGGCCTGCATGGTGGCGAGCAGCGGTGTGGATTTGCCGAGGAACGTCTGCCACTCGGGCTCGTGCGCCATCTTGCCGCGGGCCGCCGCCCGGTCGTTCAGGTCGCGATAGACCCACAGGTGCACGACCTCGTTCAGCTGCGCGACCTCGGTCTGCCATACCCCGACCCGCCGGGTGAACTTCTCGCGAAAGGGCAGGATCTCCTTGAACAGACCCAGCCACTCGCCGAGCTTGCCCACGTGGGCGCGGTACCAGCGCAGCTCGTACACGTTGCCGGTGTCCGACGGCGGGGTCATCGGCACCACCGCCGAGAGGATCTTGTTCTCCTGCGTCAGCATCATCGGCCGGATCTTCGGGATGTACTCCCTGGTCCACGCCTCGTCCTTGGCGAGCGCCGCCCGCAGCCGCTCGCGCTCGTTGAGGTCCGGGTAGCTCCACAGGTGCACCAGCTGATTGAGGGTGCCGAACTCGGTGGACCAGTAGCCCTCCAGCTTGCCGTACTTGTCGCCGCGGATCTTGCGGCCGATCTCGCCGTTCAGCTTGAGGTACTCCGCCTGCTTGCCCGGCATCAAGGTGTACGTGCGCAGCTCGTAGATCATGGCGCCCTCCTCAGCGATACGGCGGGTGTGGCGTGTCCACCGCGTACGATTTCAGCAGCGGGTGGCCCTCCCAGTCCTGGGGCAGCAGGATGCGACG
This sequence comes from Candidatus Methylomirabilota bacterium, assembly GCA_035315345.1. Taxonomy (NCBI): domain Bacteria; phylum Methylomirabilota (SeqCode); species Candidatus Methylomirabilota bacterium. Next base: position 24,101 of record DATFYA010000023.1, on the reverse strand, counting down.
CAGATCGGAATGCCCGGCGAAGCGGATCCCGAACATGTCGTAGCACTCGCGCTCCATCCAGTCGGCGCCCGGGTAGAGCGGCTGCAGCGACGCGCACTCCGTCTGGCCGGGGCCCAGGCGCGTCTTCATCATGACCGCGAGCCCGACGTCGAGATTCTCGACGCGCGTCACCACTTCGAGGCCTTGCTCCTTCCAGTCCACCGCGCTCAGGAAGTTGAAGTAGAGGCAGCCCAGCGTGTCCCGGGCGAAAGTCGCGAGCTCGACCCACCGGTCGGCCGGCACGGATACGGCGAGAAGGGGCCCGTCGCCCTCGGCGGCCACGCCGAAGCGCTCCTGGATCCGGACCCGCGCCTGGTCGTGGCTCACGCGATCAGTCGACCTTCTCGGTGGGGGCGGCGCGCTTTCCCGTCTTGCGGAAGTACGTGATCTGCTCCTGCAGGAGCAGCAGCCCGTTCAGCAGAGACTCGGGGGGCGGCGGGCACCCCGGCACGTAGACGTCCACCGGGATCACTCGGTCCACGCCCTTCACCACGTGATAACCGTGGCGGAACGGGCCGCCCGAGTTGGCGCACGAGCCCATCGATACCGCCCACTTCGGATCCGGCATCTGGTCGTAGATACGCTTGAGCATCGGGGCCATCTTGATGGTGACGGTGCCGGAGACGATCATCAGATCCGAGTGCCGCGGCGAGGCCCAGGGCACCATGCCGAGCCGCTCCACGTCGAAGCGCGACGCGAACGTGGCCATCATCTCGATCGCGCAGCACGCGAGGCCGAAGGTCACCGGCCACACCGACGACTTCCGCGCCCAGTTGAGAAACGCGTCGGCCACGCTGGTGACCACGAAGCCGCCCGGGAACTGGTGGATGCCCTCGGCGACACTCTCGAACAAGGCCGAGTGCTTGTCGCCCTCCGGCCTCTCCTGCCGGTATTTCTCCCACTCCTGCAGGTCCTTGAATTCGGTCCAGACCGCCGGCGGGATCTGTGGGGTCGGCGCCTTTATTTCCATTCGAGTATCCCCTCCTTGTAGGCATACACCCAGCCCAGGGAGAGGATCGCGACGAACAGGCCCATGGTCGCCATGGCGGGCAGCCCGAGAGGGCGCAGGACGAGGGCCCACGGGAACAGGAACACGGCCAGCGCATCGAACACGATGAAGATCAGCGCGACCAGATAGAAGCCGACCGGGAACTGCACCCACGCCTCGCCGATCGGCTCGGCCCCACACTCGTAGTTCTCGATCTTGGACGCGTACGGCCGGGCCGGGCGGAGCACCTTGGCCATGCCCAGCGACACCACCGCGAACGCCACGATCAAACCCAGATAGATGATGACCGGCAGATACCCTGACAACACGGCCTCCCTGCCACTGTTCCTCGATCCGGATGCCTACAAACCCCGCGAAGTATAACACATGGGGCCTCGCGCGCCGATCTCCCGGAAACTCTCCACGTGTATAGCGGTAGGATTTCGCCCACCCGCGTCGACTCGTTGAATCCGTCAGGCGCGTATACGCAAAATTGACACCTAGACCCGGCGAACGTCCAATGAGAGAGTTTGAAGCCGCCGATCTCGTTGGGCTTTCACCCATGCAAATCGATGGCACCTCGGTTGCTTGCCAATTTTCGACCGTTCGGGGCATCTTCACGTCACGTAGGCAACCCATCACCACGATCGGAGCACCGTGGGCACCGAAGAGCTGAACCGGGAGCTGGCTTTCGCGGGTCAGAAGGTCAAGCAGAAGGTCATCTTCGCCCTCACCCTCGCCTCGGTCATCCCGCTGCTGATCCTGACCTATGCGTTCCAGGCGCCCGTTCGAAACATGCTCGGGCCGATCGGTCAGTACACCGAGACGTTCACGATGCCCGCCCTGCTCATCTTCACCGGCCTGCTCATGGCCGGCGGCGCCTTCGTGGTGTGGGACGTGGCCTCGGCGATCTCGCGCGCGGCCAACCTCGCCACCACCGCGAAGCTCTCGGACCTGCCCACGACGCCCACCCGCAAAGACGAGATCGGCACGCTGATGACCTCGTTCGCCAAGATGCTCGCCACCATCGAGCAGCAGACCGACGAGATCAACCAGTTCCCGAAGCGGCTCGACCAGCTGGCGCGTCAGGCCTTCCGCGATTCCCTGACCAGCATGCCGAACCGGGCGCTCTTCATGGATCGGCTCTCGCACGCCCTCACCCGCACCGAGCGGCGCGGCGAGCAGCTCGCGGTGCTGTTCCTCGATCTCGATCGCTTCAAGGTCGTCAACGACAGCCTCGGCCACAGCGTGGGCGACCAGCTACTGGTGGGAGTGAGCCAGCGGCTCGCCGCCTGTCTCCGTCCCGAGGACACCATCGCTCGGCTCGGCGGCGATGAGTTCGCGATCCTCCTGGAAGACGTGAAGGACGACCGGGGCCCGACGTCGGTGGCCGATCGCCTCACCGCCGAGCTGCAGCAGCCGTTCAAGGTCGAGGGACGCGAGGTCATCATCACGGTCAGCATCGGCATCGCGATGAGTACCGCCAAGCGCATGACCCCCGAGGACATCCTGCGTGACGCCGACCTGGCCATGTACCACGCCAAGGGCAAGGGCAAGGCCCGCTACGAAGTCTTCGACAAGAGCATGAACGCGCCGGCCCAGGAGCGGATGGACCTCGAGCTGGACCTGCGCAACGCGGTGACGCGCGGCGAGTTCACCCTGCACTACCAGCCGGTCGTCGACCTGCCGAGCGGGCGCATCACCGAGGTGGAGGCCCTGGTCCGCTGGAGGCACCCGCAGCGCGGCCTGCTCTTCCCCGCCGACTTCGTCGGCCTCTCCGAGGAGACCGGCCTCATCGTTCCCCTCGGCCGCTGGGTCCTCCACGAGGCCTGCCGGCAAACCCGCCAGTGGCAGCTCGCGTCCCCCGGCACCCCGCTCGCCATCAGCGTGAACATCTCGGCGCGCCAGCTGCAGCAGCCCGGTCTCGTGGAGGAGATCGCCGCGGTGCTGCGGGACACCCGCCTCGACCCGTCCACGCTCCGGCTCGAGATCACCGAGACGGTGGTCATGCACGACGCGCCCGCCACCCTGGCCAAGCTGGAGGCGCTGAAGGCCATCGGCGTGCAGCTGGCCATCGACGACTTCGGCACGGGCTACTCGTCGCTCGGCTATCTCAAGCGCTTCCCGGTCGACACGCTCAAGATCGACCGCTCGTTCGTGAAGGGCATCGGCGGCAACGTGGAGGACAGCGCGATCGTGCGGGCCGTGATCACGGTGGCCAAGAGCCTCAATCTCTCGGTGACCGCCGAGGGCATCGAGACCGCCGAGCAGCTCGAGCATCTGCGCGCCCTCGGTTGCGATCACGGTCAGGGCTACTTCTTCGCGAAGCCGCTCACCAGCGACCGCGTGCCGGCGCTTCTGCTCTCCACGTCGCCCTGGGGGGCGCGCTCGGATCCCACGGTCACCAACGGGCACGCGAGCCACAACTAGTCCGTCACCGCCCGCGTTCGCGGGCTTCTGGGGGCCGCTCGAGAATCTCGCCCGCCGCTAGCGCGTCGTGGGCCGCGCCGACAGTCCCATCACGCGGCCGACCTGCGGCGGCCGCGGCACCCGGTCGTGAGCGCGCTGGACGCCCGCCAGGCCCCGAAGGATCTCGGGAGCCATCGGGGCTCCGCGTCGCGTCTCCTGGCTCACGTGCAGCGACACCAGCTCGTTGGTCGCGGCCAGATAGCCCGAGTCGCGGTGATACATGGCGTGGATGTAGTGCATGCGCTTGGCGTCGAAGGCCAGCAGCTGGGTGGTGAACCGAAGCGGATCACCCTCGCGCACCTCCCGATGGTAGGTGACGTGCGCCTCCAGGCAGAACGTGGTCACCGCCCGCCCGGCTCGATGTCGCTCGTCCAGTCCGATGCGCCGCATCCACGCGTCGGTGGCCAGGTCGAACACGACCAGGTAGTAGCCCATGTTCATGTGCCGGTTGTTGTCGATCCACTCGGGACGCACCACGCACGTGAACTCCGATCCGATCACGTCCTGATCGCTGATCTCGTCCTCCCGGCCCCCCGATCTCCCCCGCCGTCGCAGCATAGCCACATCCGATCCGGGATCAAGGACCCATCACGTGTTGGGTATTCGGAAAAAATCTCCCCGCCTATGCTTGAAGTCCACGGAGGTCACGCCGATGACCAACTACGCCCCGCACGAGCTGGCGCTGGTGTTCCCGCCGATGACCGAGTCGGAGTTCGCCGCGTTCAAGGAAGACATCCGCGAGCACGGTCAGCACGAGCCGATCACCCTCTACGAGGGCAAGATCCTCGACGGTCTCCACCGCTATCGGGCCTGCCAGGAACTGGGCCGCGAGCCCCAGGTCGTTCGTTTCGGGGGGAATCCCCGCGCGGCGGCGCAGCTGGTCCTCGGCCGAAACTTCCATCGCCGCCATCTGACGACCTCGCAGCGGGCGATGGTGGCCGCGGAGATGTGCAAGCTGAGGCCGCGCGGTAATACGGGGAATTCCCCCTATTTGACCGCGGCCCAGGCCTCGACGCTCATGGGCGTCAGTGAAGACCTCGTGCGCGACGCCAAACGCTTGTTGAGGCACGGGGACGAGGACCTCCTCCAGGCCGTGCGCGCGGGAGTCCAGACCGTCTCCGCCGCCGTCCAGGAGAAGGACCGGAAGAAGAACAAGACGCACTTCACGTTCCTCGAGCAATTCGCGCAGCGCCTCGACCGGGCGCTCCAGGGCCACCGCGAGCGCGACGCCCAGGTCGTCTACGCGGCGAAGCCCCTGCTGCAGTACCTCCGCCTGCGCATCCACGACTACCTGGAGCCGCGAATCGCCGAGCCGCTCATCGCCAGCGACGGAACCGTGCTCTGGGATCCGGCCGAGCTCAAGGTGCCCGACTGGCTCTACACCGAACGCGGGGAGGAGGTGGCGACGGAGCGGCGAGCCCGCCTCGCCGTCCTCTTGCCGAGAGCGAGAGCCGCCGCGGGCGCGTTCCCGGGCAGGCGGTGCCCGGACTGCGGGCTGCCGCTGCTCTCCACCGTCACCGCCACCGAGTGCTCGTACTGCGCCGTCTGTCGGGGCAACGTGCTCTGGGAATGGTCCTGGATGCGGGAGCAGGTCGAGGTCGCATTCAGCAGCGCCCTCATGGGCCAGGCGCCGGCGTCCGCCCGGCGGGGGTAGCCGGAGCCACCCCCGCCGGGGCGCGCCACCGCAGGCGCGACGCGATCTAGAGCAGCGCCTGGAAGAACCCGAGCGTCCGCTGACGGGCGAGCGCCGCGCTCGCCTCGTGATAGCTGCCTCGCTCGTCGCAGGCGAAGCCATGGCCCGCCGGATAGATGTGCATCGGCACTTCCGGGTGGGCGGCGCGCACGCGGGCCCAGTGCTCGGCCGGAATCGCCTGATCGGTCTCGCCGAAGTGTAGCAGGACCGGACACCGCGGCGTCTCGGTCGCGGTCTCCGCGATCCCGCCGCCGTAGTAGCCGACCGCCGCGTTGACGCCGTCGATCCGGGTGCACGCGAGCCACGCCAGGGTGCCGCCCAGGCAATAGCCGACCACGCCCACGCCGCGGCCCTCCGCCTTGAGCGCCTCGACCGCCGCCTTCACGTCGCGCACCATGTCCGCGATGTCCACCTTGCCGCGGATCGAGCGGCCGCGCTCGATGTCGTCGGCGGTGTAGCCGAGGGTGATGCCCGGCTCCACCCGATCGAAGATCGCGGGCGCCAGCGCCACGTAACCATCGGCCGCGAAGCGATCGCAGACGTTCTGGATGTGGTGGTTGACGCCAAAGATCTCCTGGACGACCACCAGGCCGGCCTTGGGAGTGCCGCTCGGGGCGGCGCGATATGCGGAGAGGCGGTGACCGTCGTCTGCGGTGAGATTGATCATCTGACCCATCGATTCGCTCCTTGTCGTCCTGTCGGTTGGCAATTGCCCATCACAGCAGCGGCCGCGCCAGGACCACGAGCCGGGGCAAATCGGGCTCGGGCCCTTTCAGCAACACGGTGGCGGCCGCGGTCACGCGCGCGCCCGCGCGCTCCAGCAGCCGACAGGCCGCGCGAGCCGTGCCGCCGGTGGCGATCACGTCGTCCACCAGCAGCACCCGGCGGCCTTCCAGCAGCGGCCAGTCGAGCGGATCCAGCACCAGGGCCTGCGCGCCCGCGGTGGTCACGCTGCTCGCCTCTTCCACGAGGGGCTCGCGCGGCCGCCGCGGCATGTAGTTCTTCATCCCCTTCCGGAGCACCACGTACCGATCCTGACCGAAGCACTCCACCACCACCTGCACCATGCCCACCGCCTTCGACTCCGAGCACACCACCACGTCGAAGACCTCGTCGAGCGCGATGCCCTCGTCCATCAGCCGGCGGTAGAGCAGATCACCGCACGCCTGGTTCAGTCGTCCCTGGCCCAGCAGGTTGAACGAGGCGATGTAGCGCCGCGAGCCGTGGAGCTGGGTGATGGGCCGGTCGGTGGTCAGCGCCCCGGATCCGATGCGCAGCTCGCACCAGCCGATCACGTCGCCCGGCGTGGTCTGCCCGCCCGCCGCCGGCCTCGGCTCGGCCTGCTCCCAGCCTTCCGCCTCCGCGAGGGTGGACGCGAGCCATCGGGCCGCCGCGAAATCTCCGTCGTCGAGCGTGGTCAGGCACTCGATCCGGGCCTGGCGCAGCCGGACCCGCGCGTCGTCGTCGACGGCCGCCCGGGGCAGCACCGCGGCGGGCCGCGTGTCGTCCCGGCGGCCGAGTGCGGTCACCGCGGCGGCGGCGTCTTCGTAGGCCCCGATGACGACGGCAGCCACGATCCGCTCTACCGCTCGTCCACGGCCCGCCGGACGTCGGCCGCGTGCCCGTCCACCTTGACGTCGTCCCAGCGGCGCGCCACGTCGAGCACGCTGATGCCGAGCACCGCCGCCTTGCCCTTCTTGAAGTCGGGCAGCGCGTCGCGGAACGCGCACGCCTCCCGGGTGCAGCCGGGCGTGTCGTCCTCGGGAGAGAAGTAGAGGATGAGCGGCCGGCCCGCGTAGTCCCGCAGCCGGTGCACCGTGCCCTCCTGATCGGGCAGCGAGAACGCGGGCGCCCTGCCGCCGGGCTCGACGACTGCCATGGACTATCCTCCTGGGGTTCGGCCACGAGCCGGTTCCGCGACCACCGGCTCGGGCCGCGGGCCGGCGCCCATCCTACTCCGGGCCCGACGGGCGCGCTACTTGCCGGACAAGCGCCGGCCGATGCGCTTCTCCACCACGTGGGTCACCGCCGAGAAGTCCTCGCGGCCCCAGCCGCTGTCGAGCGCCTCGTCGTAGCTGCGCTTGGTCTCCTCCAGGATCGGCGACGGCACCTGGACCGAGCGGGCCAGGTCGAGGGCGAGCGTCACGTCCTTGCGCATCAGCTCGAGCATGAATGTCGGCGAGAACTCGCCCTCGAAGATCCGCTTGGCGCGGCGGTCGAAGTAGGTGCCGTAGGCCATGCCGCCGCCGTTGCGCACCACGTCGTAGAAGGTCATGGGATCGACCCCGGACTGCACGCAGACCGCGAGTGCCTCCGCCACCGCCACCGAGGTCACCGCGGCGAGCCCGTTGTGGATCAGCTTCACCCGGTTCGCCATGCTGGGGCCCCCGACGTACATGTGCATCTTCCCCATGATCTCCAGGTAGGGCGCGATGGTGGGCACGCGCGCGGCCTCGCCGCCGACGATGAAGAAGATCTGGCCCTCGACGGCCTGCGGCTGTGAGCCGAGCATCGGCGTGTCCATGTGATCGACACCCCGGCTCTTCAGCGCGGCGTGCAGGGCGATCGTCACGTCCGGGCTGACCGTGGAGCAGTCGCAGGTGACCAGCCCGGCCTTGGCGGCCGAGGCGACGCCGCGGTCACCCAGATAGACCTCGCGCACGATGGCGTCGTTGGGCAGGCAGGTGAACACCACCGCGCTCTCCGCCGCGACCTGCGCGACCGAGCGCGCGACCGTCGCGCCGGGCAGCCGCCCGGCGGCGGCCAGGGCCGCGGGGCTCGCGTCGTGCACCACGAGAAGGACGCCGCCCTTCGCCAGGTTCGTCGCCATCGGCAAGCCCATCGTACCCAGTCCGATGAATCCGATTCGGTCCGCCATGATCGCTCCTCGCGCAGCCGCGTCGGTCACGGGCGCGGCCCGTAGTGCGGCAGGGGCTGGCCGACCTCGCAGCAGCCGAGATCGGGCCCCGTGCCGGTGAACACATCGTTGAAGTTGGGCAGCCGAACGCCCGCGTCCACCGCCCGCGAGCGAGGATCGAGCCGCAGGTCGACCGACGCGCTCGGCTGGCGCAGCTCGGCGTTCCGCGGCGGCTCCACGCCGCCCGCGAAGTTGCCGCGCGAGGCGACGACCACCGCCCCGCCCGGCGGGTACGGGGCGCCCGGGCCCCCCGCGCCGCCGTAGCCGTCCCGGTCGAAGCTGCAGCGGATCATGACCCCGGTCGAGCGCAGCGCGGGGGGCTGCGTCCCGATGAACAGGTTGTTGCGCGTCACCACGTCGTTGACCGTCTCGCCGGCCGGGTCGATGAGCCAGGGAACGCCGCTGCGCACCGAGGTGTTGTGGAAGATCAGCACGCCCGACGTGTCGTTGTGCAGCTTGAAGGGGGAATAGAGCACGTTGTAGATCGCGTTCCGGAACACGTACATCGGTCCCCCCAGGCTCGGCTGCGCGCTGATACCCGAGAACGCGTTGGTGATGCGGTTGCGATAGATGCGGACGTTGGTGTCACCGTAGTCGCCCTCGATGCCGTCGTCGGTGGACGCGTCGATGTCGTTGTTGTTGATATCGCTCGCGGCCAGACGGCCGTGCCCGGTGCCGTGCACCCCGTCGCCCAGGTTGCTCATCCGGTTGTACGCGACCACGTGGCCGGCGCCGCTGATGAGGACGCCGTTGACGCCCTCGATGCCCCGGCTGCGTGGCCAGCTGGTGGGCCCCTGGATCACGTTGTCGGTGATGACGAACCCCCGCGACTCTTCGTAGCCGCCGTTGATCGCGGTGATGCCGGTCCCGGTCACCTCGAGCCGGCAGTGTCGGATCACGAAATGCGAGCCCTGGTGCCCCACGAAGAGATACTCCGCGTGACGCAGGGTGAGCCGCTCGAGCCAGACGTGGCGCACGTGATTCGCGCTGACCAGGCGCTCGCGCCCGCCCCCGTCCAGGATCGCGTCCCCGTCGCCCGCGCCCCGGTAGATGATGGGGCGCCCCGCGGTGCCGTGGTGATCGATGGGCCAGGTGCCTTCCGCGTAGACGCCCGCGTGCAGCAGGAAGAGATCGCCCGGCGCCGCCGTCGCCTGCGCGACGCGAAGCCCGCGAAACGGATCGTCCCGCGAGCCGGTGCCCGGGGCGACGTCGCCGGCGGCCGCGGGGACCACGTGTCGCACGCGCATGCCCGCGGGCTCGCGCGGCTCGGCGGTGGTCCGCATGGTGAGCGAACGCCGGACGCTGCCGCCGTCCGGATCCTGGAGCGTCAGCACGACCTCGTACTCGGTGTCCGGGGCCAGGTCGACGATGCTCCCCGCGAACAGCCAGCCGTCCGCGACGTGGCTCTCCGGAGGAACCGACTTCGGATCGGTGCGGAAGAGGGCCAGCGCCTCGCGCCACGCCGCCTCGCCGGCCGCCCGGTAGTGCACGCCGATCACCGCGTTGACGTTTGTGTCGCCGCGCACCGGCCACCGGACCCCGAGCGAGTGAAACGTCGCGGGCTCGGCCACCGGCTCGCCGGGCCGCGCCGCGTTGTCCGCGGGGGCGGAGACGCCGGCCGCCGCGGTCGCCGATGGAGTCACCGAGGTCGTGGTCTGGCCGCACGCGCCCGCCACGATCGTGACCAGCGCCAGCAATGGGGCGAGCCGCCGACGCGGGCCGCGCCCGCCGCCGGTCACGAGGGCCGCTCGCCGCCGCTCCGGACCGGATGACGGCGGCCGCTCATCACGAGCGCCGAGCCCTCGCCGACGTCCATCAGGAACGGGGCGATCTGCTGGACCGCGACGCGGCCGAAGCGCGCGCGAAAGGTCCCGCCGCGAATGCGGCAGAAGAGCAGGTCCCGCTCGGTTTCGAGAGTGGCGGGATCGAGCGGCTCGCGATAGTCCCCCTGAAAGCACAGTTCGACGGCCTGGAGCGCCGAGCCCTCCAGGGACAGCCGCAGCCGCTGCACCACGAACGGGGTGTCCGGCGCCGCGAACCAGTTCCGCTCGCCCTGGCACAGGACGAGGCAGCGGCCATCGTCGGTGCGGGTCATCGCGCGCAAGAAGAAGCGCAGCACGGCCGGATCCACGATCTCGGTCCCGTCGTGGAAGATCCGCCCGTCGCGGTCCACGACGTACCGGTACTCGCGCGCGGCCTCCGTCATCACACGCCGGCCACCGGTACCGACCGCGGCCGCGCCACGCTTCTCTCGAGCAGCGCCCGCGCCTCCCCGTGGCGGCCGGTGCGGAGATAGGCGGCCAGCAGCGTGTGCTCGAAGAGGTCGCGCTGCGCGGCGCTGCCTCCGACCCGTACGAGCTGATCCAGCACCGGCGCCAGCGCGGCGATCGTCGCGTCGTAGCGCGCGGCCGCGAACGCGCTCATGCCCTCGGCCACGATGGGCACCACCGACCCGGCGGGGACCCGGCCTTCCGCATCGGCGCGCCGCAACATGGACACCCACCGCGCCAGCCCGTCGTGATCACCCGCGGCGGCGAGGGCGGCCGCGCAGTGCACGTCGAGGAACGCGAGCCCGGTCGAGGGGAACGAGGCGCGCGCGTGCTCGGCCACCGCGTCCCAGGCCTCCCGCCGCGATGGCTCGCCCGCCAGCTCGCAGCGCCAGAGGAGCGACGTGGAATCCACGACGGTGGAGAATGGCGCGGCCTGCGATTGCCGCGGCCGGATGCTGCTCTCGAACAGCGCCATCGCGGCGGCCGGGCGGCCGCAGCCCAGCTCGAACAGGGCCAGATGCCACGAGATGTGGCAGTGAAGCGGCGCGGCCCGCGGATACTCCGGCAGCCACCGTGTCACGAAGCCCGCGCCGCTCGCGTCGTCGCCGCGCTCGTAGAGCACGTGGGCCCACGCGTGGGCGGCGTGGGCGTTCCGAGGGGCGAGCGCGAGCGCGCGCTCCAGCACCGGCGCCCCCGCGGCCCAGCCGAGCGCCTCGGTCCGCGCGAAGCCGTGGGCGCCGAGGAACCACCAGTCGTCTCCGTATGCGGTGGCGAGCCCGTCGAGGAGCGCGAGCATCTCCTCGTTGCGCTCCTGGCCACCGCTGAAGCCGATCAGCCCATAGACGCCGTTGGCCGCGGCCAGCGTCATCGCGTCGCGCGGGAACTCGGCGAGGTGCTCGCGAATGAGGGCGAGCGCGCGGGCACCCTGCCCCGCGACCGCGAGGCTCAGGGCCTCCACGTGCTGGCGCTCGCGGCGGTCGAGCATGGCCCCGCGCGCCTGTCCGAGCGCCGCCGCGGCTCTGGCGTCGGCGCCGCGGCCGGCCAGCTGCAGGCTGCGCGCCTGCCCGATGTGACCGAGCGCAAAATCCGGGTCGGCGGCGACGGCGCGCGCGAAGCACTCCTCGGCCCCGTCGTGCGCGGCCAGGAACCGGTCCACGCCGTCGACGTACGCCGTCACCGCCTCGGCGGATCCGGTGGAGAGCGCCAGACCGTAGCGATCGCGCGCCATCGCCGCTCTACAGACGCGAGGACGTCAGCGTCACGTCGGCGCGGGCCCAGGCGAGACGGAAGCGCGCCTCGACCGCGGCCGCGTCGGCGCTCTGGCCCTGGGCCCGCAGGCTCTGGGCCAGGCCGAAGAGCGACCAGCCGTTCTCGGGATTCCGTCGCAGGTCCTCGCGATAGACCGCCTCGGCCTCGGCGGCCCGGCGCGCCTGGAGTAGCGCGAACCCGAGCGACTGCCGGACCGGGTAGTACCACGGCGGCGGCTCGGTGAACCAGTGTTGATCCTGCAGCCGTACCGCCTCCGCGAGGTGGCCGACCGCGGCGCCGGGATCGCCGGTGCGGACCGCGATCTCACCGGCCAGCGTCTCCGCGGCGAGGGCCAGCATGTCCGCCGTCGTGAAGAAGCTGGCGATCGTGCGGTCCGCCGGCACGCCGCGCTGCACCGCACGCAACGCGGCCAGCTCCTGCTCGGCCTCGGCGCGCCGGCCGGTGGCGGCGTAGGCGAGACCGCGCGCGTAGCGCCACGTCCCGGTCACGTAGCGCATCGCCTCGGGCGGCGCGGGCTGCTTCAGGATCTCGTCCCATCGGGCGAACCGGGCCAGCGCGAGGAGCGGCGCGGCGGGCGCAGTCTCCGCGTCCGGCATCTCGAGGACCATGGCCGCCGGGACTTCCGCCGCGAACTCGCGCGCGGCCCGGACGCATTCGGCCCCGCGGCCTTCCATCGCGGCCGCGTGCCAGACGAAGTCGAGATTGTGCGGATAGTACATGCCGCGATAGATCGGACTCGGCTGGCTCTTCTTGAAGTAGGCGCGGTCGGCCGCCACCGCCCGCACGTTGGCGGAGCCCGCGTCCGCGTAACGGCCGATCCGGAAGTAGATGTGCGAGGGCATGTGGACCATGTGTCCGGCGCCCGGCATCAGGTTGAGGAGCCGATCCGCCGCGGCCTCCGCGCGATGCGGGTCCGGGCTGGCTTCCACCGCGTGGATGTAGAGATGGTTCGCCCCGGGATGCATCGGATCGATTGCCAGCACTCGCTCCAGCGTGACGACGATCTCCCGGGTCCCCGGCTGCGGCGCTCCCTCGCTCGTCCACAGGCTCCAGGGGCGGAGGTTCATCAAGGCATCCGCATACAGGGTGGCCGCGTCGAGGTCGTCGGGGAAGCGGCTCGCGACCTCCCGCATCGCGTCGGCGTACGCGCGGTCGAGCGCGGCGCGGTCGGCGGCCGGCGACGGCGAATGGCGCCGGGCCAGCGCCCCGATGATCGCGCGCTCGCGCTCGCTGGCGCCGGTCACCGCGAGACTCTGGGCCCGGGTGACCGCGGCCAGCGCCCCTTGCTCGCGCTCGGCGTCGGTCGGGCTGTTGTAGTTGGAGCCGTAGGTGAGCGCGAGGCCCCACGCGCACATCGCGCACTCCGGGTCCAGCCGGGCGGATTCACGGAACGCGGCCTGGGCTTCGTGGTGATTGAACCCGTACACGAGCCGCAACCCCTGGTCGAAGTAGGCCTGAGCCTGGGGCGACCGGGTGGTGATCGCGCGATGGTAGCCGCCGAGATCATCGAACAGCGGAGGCGTCGTGGAGGCCGGCGGACCGGCCGCGCCGTGGTGGTGCGAGGCCGGCGGGGCCGAGCATCCAAGCAGGAACAGGAAGATCGAGGCGAGCCGCGTGCCGCCGCGCGATGTCATGGGAGGCCCCCGGAGCACATGGATTGCCCCGAGCGTATTCCAGGCAGGGCCGGCCGGCAACCGCCGGCGGGCGCGTCAGGCGGGGATCGCGACGCGCTTGAGGATCGCGAGCTGGTCGAGCACCATCCCGGCGCCGCGGGCCACGCAGGTGAGCGGGTCCTCGGTCACGCGAATCGGGAGGCCGGTCTCCTGATGCAGGAGCGCGTCGAGCCCGCGCACGAGCGCGCCGCCGCCGGTGAGCACGATGCCGGTGTCGCTGATGTCGGCGGCCAGCTCGGGCGGGGTCTGCTCGAGGCAGGCCCGCACCGCTGCCACGATGTCGGCCACCGGCTCCCGCATCGCCTCGCGGACCTCGAGCGCCGTGATGACCACCGTCTTGGGCAGGCCGTCGAGCAGGTCGCGGCCCTGCACTTCCATCGGCTCGTTGTCGTCACCCTTCGGATAGGCGGACCCGAGACGGATCTTGGCGTCCTCGGCCCGGCGCTCGCCGATGAGCAGGTCGTAGGCCCGCCGCAGGTAGTGGATCACCGCCTGGTTCATCTCGTCGCCCGCGGTGCGCAACGACGCGGAGTACACGATCCCGCACAGCGACATCACCGCGACCTCGGTGGTACCGCCCCCGATGTCGACGATCATGCTGGCGCCCGGCTCCGACACCGGCAGGCCCGCCCCGAGCGCGGCCGCCATCGAGGCCTGGATGAGGTAGACCTCGCGCGCGCCGGCCTGGCGGGCGGCGTCGCGCACCGCGCGCCGCTCGACCTGGGTGATGCCCGACGGCGTGACGATGACCAGACGGGGCTGCACGAAGCTCCAGCTGCGGCGCGTCTTGTTGATGAAGTAGCGGAACATCTTCTGGGTGCGGTCGAAGTCGGCGATCACGCCGTGGCGCAGGGGCCGCACCACCTGGACCGTGCCGGGGGCTCGGCCGAGCATTTCCTTGGCCGCGTTGCCGACGGCCTGCACGGCCCCGCTCCCGTCGACGGCCACCACCGAGGGCTCGTCGAGCACGACGCCCTGGCTCCGCACGTAGAGCCGGGTGTTGGCGGTGCCCAGGTCGACCGCCAGATCGCTCGAGAACATCCGCCCAAGTCCGCCCAGGTTCATGCGTGCCGGCCTCCCGCCGCGGCACCGCAGAAGTTCAAGAAGCGGACCACGATTGCGACAAGATAAATCAACGGCTTTCACGGCACTCGGGCGGCCGGGGTGACGGTGACTGTCAGCGCGCCGGCTCAATGTGGCAGGGCGGCGGGCTGATCGGGCCCCACGCCATGCATCAGCAGGACGGGCAGCGGCTTGCCGGGCTCCACGACCTGCATGACGCGCGGGGGAATGTCGATGCCCTCCGCTGCGAACGCATGGACGAGGCGTCGCCGGTATTCTCGGCCCACCGTCCACTGCTGGATCGGCCGCGTCTTGAGACGCGCCTTGATCACGAGGCTGCCTTCCTTGAAGCCGTCCACCCCGAAGATCTCGATCGGCTCGAGGATCGACAGGGCGTGGACGGGGTCGGCGCGCAGCTCCTCGGCCACGCGCCGCATGACCGCGATCACGCGGTCCGGGTCCTCCTTGTAGCCGATCTCCACGTCCACCACGTAGCCGGACCAGCCCTTGGTCATGTTGGCGAGCGTGGTGACGCTGCCGTTGGGGAAGATGTGCACGGTGCCGGCCACGTCGCGCAGGACGATGGTGCGGAACGTGACCGTCTCGACCACCCCGCCGGTACCGTTGACCACCGCCACGTCGCCCACCCGCACCTGATCCTCGAGCACGAGGAAGAATCCGGCGATGACGTCGCGCACGACGTACTGCGCCCCGAAGCCGACGGCCAGTCCGACGATGCCGGCACCGGCCAGGATCGGCCGCACGTCGAGACCCAGCTGCGACAGCGCGATGACCGCGATCACGGACCACAGTGTCACCAGCGCGAGGGCCCGCAGCACACCGGTCAAGGTCGCCACGCGCGAGTGCGTCGCGCCGGGCAGGGCGCCGGTCCGCTCGCCCGCGCGAACGAGCACACCCTCCAGCTGGGTGACCAGCGTTCGCAGCACGCGGGCGGCGATGAGGCCGCCGATCAGCAGCAGGACCAGCCGGAAGACGGATTGCGCGGTGGATCCGGCCAGGGCGACGAGATAGGTCTGGGTGTCCGTCGGGAGGAATGTCATCGGTGGCCTCCGGGTGCGACGTGGGGTCAGGCGGAGCGCAGGATCAGTCGAACGCTTCCGCGATGCCGAGGGAGCGCGATGGCGATATGATCGAGCCGGATCGGGGGCATCGGCGGCCCGTCCATCTTAACCGGAAGCCGCCCTGCATCGGCCGGACCGCTTCACACATCCCAATGGGCGGGAGGAACGAGCGATGAGCAACGACACCCCCTGGCTCCTGCACCTCGACGAGAAGAGCTACGACGAGGCACTGGTGGCCACCGAAGGCGTCATGATGGTGGACTTCTGGGCGGAGTGGTGCGGCCCCTGCCGGGCCGTGGCCCCGGTGCTGGAGGATCTGGCGCGCTCCTCGAACGGCGCGGTGACCCTCGCGAAGGTCAACGTCGACGAGAACCCCGGGCTCGCCGCTCGCTACGGAATCCGCTCGATTCCGACCGTCCTCTTCGTGAAGGACGGCAAGGTCCGGGATCAGCTGGTCGGCGCGGTCCCGAAGCCGCACATCCAGAAGAAGCTGGACGCGGTCTCCGCTCAGCAGTAGGCCGCTGCGCGGCCACGCTGCGCCGAGCCGATCGATGAGCGACGCGCTCTACCTCGAGGACTTCACCCCCGGCCGCGAGTTCCTCACCGACGGGGTCACGATCACCGAGGCCCAGATCCTCGATTTCGCGCTCGCCTTCGATCCGCAGCCGTTCCATCTGGACGTGGAGGCGGCCAAGCAGTCGATCTTCGGCGGGCTCATCGCGAGCGGGTTCCACACGATGGCGCTCACCTTCCGGCTCTTCGCCCAGACCCGGGCGCTCGCCGCCTCTAGCCTGGGCTCACCCGGCGTGGACGAGCTGCGCTGGCTCCGGCCGGTGCGGCCGGGCGACACCCTGCGCGCCGTCGTCCGAGTCGCCGAGCAGCGGCCGTCGACGTCGAAGCCCGATCGGGGAATCGTGCGGCTGCAGTGGACCACGCTCAACCAGGCCGGTGAGTCGGTGCTCACCATGACGAGCATGCAGCTCGTCCGGCGACGGCCGGCGGCTTCCGCCTAGCAGTCCTCGCAGGACAGCACCGCCGAGGCGAGGGCGTGAAGCTCGCCCGTCTCGGAGAAGATCGCCGAGGCCCCCAGGAGGTTTCGCCCCTCGGCCGCGAACGGCCAGCCCATCACGACCCAGCGCGCCCCCACGTGCAGCGGGCGGATCAGGCTGGCGGTGAGCTGACGGAGCCTGACCTTGCGGCGGCCGAACGCCTCGAGCAGGGCGAAGCCGGTCGGGCAATCGAGCGCCGCCCAGACGAACTCGACGCGCACCGCTCCGTGCTTGTCGAACAAGCTGGGATCGGGCGCCCACGGCGCGGCCACCAGATGCCGACCCGGGATCGGCCCGGGAAAGATCGCCAGCCCATCGCCCCAGTCGCGCGCGGGGCCGCAGACGAAGCAGCCGGGGAAGGCGTGCTCGGTGAATCCGAGATAGCGCTCCGAGGCCCATTCGGCCTCGGCGTAGGAGACGGCCACCGGAGGCTCGAGCTGCAGCGGGGCCGGTGCGGCATGCGCGAGCGTCGCCACGCCGTCGGTCAGGACGATGCCGTCCGTGACGCGCTCGATCCCGAGCGCCTGGTCCAGCGGAACGGACACGTCCAGGCTGACCCGAGCCGGGCCGCTCAGGTGCTTGCCGAGCAGGCCGGCCACATAGCCGCCGCTCGCGATGTTGGGGGCACCGCAGAAACGGCCCTTCACGATGACCGCGGATGCTTCGGCTGTCTCCATGGTCCCCTCCCTGACGGCCCTTTCAAGGCAAGCGGGGTGCCATCGCCTGGCATGCAGAAGATCAAATAGTTGGACGGGCTTCTCGGGCGCTTCGCCCTGGCGGGTGGGCGAAAGTCCACCAGTCAATCAGTGGTCAATTCCCCCGGCGTTCCATGGGACGATTGGTCCGTGCGGTATCACTTTTCCGGGATCGCCGGCGTCGGGATGAACCCCCTGGCTCAGCTGATGCGGGCCCGGGGCCATGCGGTCCAGGGCTCCGACCGCTCCTTCGATCAGGGCAAGAACGCCGACGTGGCGCGCCACCTCCGCTCGCTCGGCATCGTGGTGAAGCCGCAGGACGGCTCGGCCGTCACCGCGGATCTGGACCGCTTCGTCTATTCGACCGCGGTCGAGGCCGATACGCCGGAGGCCCGGGCTGCCCGCGCCCTCGGGCTCGAGCGCGTCCCGCGCCCGGCCCTCCTGGCCGAGGTGGTGGACGCCGGGCGGCCCGGCGTCGCGATCGCCGGGACCAGCGGGAAGAGCACGATCACCGGCATGATCGGCTGGATCACGCGCGAGGCCGGCGTGTCCGCCACCATCCTGGGCGGGGCGGCCCTCGCTGGCGAGGGTGGCAACGGCTGCTTCCTGCCCGGTGCGGCCGACGGCCCGGTGGCCGCCGAGGCCTGCGAGTCGGACGGCACGCTCACCGGCTATCACGCCGCGATCGGCCTGATCCACAACATCAGCCGGGACCACGGCGAGGTCGATGCGCTGCGCCCGCAGTTCGAGGCCTTCGCCAAGCGCTCGGGCCGGCTGCTCGTCAACGCCGCATCGGCCGAGGCGGTCGAGCTGGGCCGCATGGTGGGGGCGCGCACCTACGGCGCCGACCCGGCCGCCGACGCCAGGCTGGAAGTGGACGGCGCCGGACCGCATCGGGCCCGTGGCCGTCTGCTTCTCGACGATGGCCCTCTCGTGCTCGACGTGCCGCAGCCGGGCCGGCACAACCTCGAGAACGCCGCGGCGGCCGCGCTGATCGCGCTCGAGCTGGGCGTCGCGCCGGCGACCGCGTCGGCGCTGCTCGCTCGCTTTCCGGGTGTGGCGCGCCGCTTCGAGGTGATCGGGGTCACCGCGAGCGGGATCCGCGTGGTCGACGACTACGCGCACAACGGCGAGAAGCTGCGGGCGGCCATCGTGGCCGCGCAATCCGGCGCCGAGCGCGTGCTGGCGGTCTTCCAGCCGCACGGCTTCGGCCCCGCGCGCTTCTTGAGGCCAGAGCTGCGCGAGATGATGCCTCGGATCCTCCGGCCCCAGGATCGCCTGTGCTACTCGGAGATCTTCTACGCCGGCGGGACCGTGGCCAGGGACGTGTCGAGCCGCATGCTGGGCGATGACCTCCCGGCGGCGCTCGGCTGCGGCTACGCCGCGGACCACGCCGCCGTGGTCGACTGGGTCCGCGGAGCGGCCCGACCGGGCGACACGGTGCTCCTCATGGGCGCCCGGGACCCCGACCTGCCAACGCTCGCCCGCACCGTCTTCGCCGCGCTGCGCTGAATCTCGTCCGCGATCTCCCGCGACCGGCTGCATCCATTAGGGTGCCCTAATCGTCTGAAGTAGGGAGCCCGAAATAGAGGCACCCACACAACACATACGAGGAGATCCATACATGCTGACCGTCGGAGACCGTCTGCCCGAGTTCGACCTGCAAGCCGCCGTGGGGCTGGAAAAGGGCCGCGAATTCACCCGGATCACCAGCAAGAGCTACCCGGGCCAGTGGCTGGTCCTGTTTTCCTGGCCCATGGACTTCACCTTCGTCTGCCCGACCGAGATCGCCGAGTTCGGCAAGCGGCACGACGACTTCCGCGAGCGCGACGCGCAGGTGCTCGGCATGAGCACGGACACGCACTTCGTCCACCTGGCATGGCGCCGCGACCATGCCGATCTCAAGAGCCTGCCCTTCCCGATGCTGGCCGACACCAAGCGCGATCTGTCCACCGCCCTCGGCATCCTGCACAAGGGCGAGGGCGTGCCGCTGCGGGCCACCTTCATCGTGGATCCGCAGGGTGTGATCCGTTGGGCCAGCGTGAACGACCTCTCGGTCGGCCGCAACGTGGACGAGGTGCTCCGCGTCCTCGACGCGCTCCAGACCGGCGAGCTGTGCCCGTGCAACTGGAAGGCGGGCGAGCCCACGCTGCAGGTGGCGTGACGTGGACGCGCTGGAGCAGCTTCGCGCCGCGATTCCCGATGCGGCGAAGGACATCCGCCTGAACCTGCAGGCGGTGTTGCGCGGGGGCTCGCTCTCCGAGCCTCAGCGCTGGGGCGTGGCGGCGGCCGCGGCGGTCGCCGCCCGCCACCCGCGGCTGCGGGAGGCGGTGCTGGCGGCCGCGAGCACGGCGGCCGGGGCCGCGGTGGTGGAGGACGCGCGCGCGGCCGCCTCGCTCATGGCGATGAACAACGTCTACTATCGCTTCCGCCACATGGTGGGCAAGCCGATCTACCGCGAGAAGCCGGCGGGGCTGCGCATGAATCGCCTGATGCAGCCCGCCACGAATCGCGTCGACTTCGAGCTGATGTCGCTCGCGGTCAGCGCGATCAACGGCTGCGAGACGTGCGTGCGCGCGCACGAGAAGACGGTCACCGACGGCGGGCTCACCGCCGATCAGGTGAACGACGCGGTGCGGATCGCCGCGACGATCTACGCGGCCGCGGTGGCGCTGGAGGCGGGTGAGACCGCCGCGACCGAGGCGCCGCTGATGCCGGTGTAGGCCGCGGGTTGTCGCGTCGCGCTCAGCGGAGCGGGCGCGACGGCTCCGATTCCTGGACCAGGCGCAGGGTGCGCGCCGCGTCCTCGATCGCCCGTCGCGCCTGGGCCAGCGCGAGCAGCGGGAAGTAGTTCCGGTAGAGGGTGTAACGGAGGTAGAAGACGTTCGGGAAGCCGGTGCCGGTGGCGAGCGTCTCGTCCCAGGTGCCGTCCGGCTTCTGCGTATCGACCAGGTAGCGCACCCCGCGCGCGAGCGCCTCGCCGTCCCCCTGGCCCGCGGCCACCAGGCCCAGCAGCGCCCACGCGGTCTGCGACGGCGTGCTCGGCGCGGGCACGAAGTGGCCCTCGTGGTAGCTGGCGCAGCTCTCGCCCCACCCGCCGTCCCCGTTCTGCACCGAGACGATCCACTTGCCCGCCTTCCACACCGCCTTCGACGCGCTCGGATCCTGGGCGGCCCGGAGCCCCCGCAGGGCCAGGAACGTGCCGTACAGGTAGTTCACGCCCCAGCGGCCGTACCAGCTGCCGTCGCGCTCCTGCGTCTCGAGCAGGAAGCCGACCCCGCGCTCGATCGGCCGGTCCGCCAGCCGGAAGCCGCGGCGGCAGAGACACTCGAGCACGCGCCCGGTGATGTCGGGACACGACGGATCGAGCATGGCGTTGTGATCGGCGAAGGGCACGCGATTGAGAAAGGCCCAGTTGTTGTCGGCGTCGAAGGCGGCCCAGCCGCCGTCGCCCGACTGCATACCTACGAGCCAGCTCACCGCGCGCCGCTCGCAGCGCGCCTGCGCCTCCGGATCGGAGGCGGTGGCGTGTTGTAACGCGAGCAGCACCATCGCGGTATCGTCGATGTCGGGGTAGTGCTCGTTGGCGAACTCGAACGCCCAGCCCGAGGGCTCGAGGTCGGGGCGCTTCATCGACCAGTCGCCCCGCCGGCGGATCTCACGGGCGAGGAACCAGTCGGCGGCCCGCCGCATCGCGACCGGCGCGACCGCGCCCATCTCGCCCAGCGCGAACATGGCGATCGCGGTGTCCCACACCGGCGAGACGCACGGCTGGAAGTAGAACTGATCCGTGGTCTCGGTGAGGAGGCCCTCGAACTGCCGGAGGCCCTGGATCAGATCGGGATGATCACGCGGATACCCGAGCGCGTCGAGCGCCATGATCAGGTACATCATCGACGGATAGATCGCGCCGAGGCCGTCGCTGTTGCGCGTCCGGTCGAGGATCCATTTCTCCGCCTCGCGGATCGCCGGCTTGCGGATCATCTCGGGCCCGCGGCTCTCCCACACCTTCAGCGCCACGTCCAGCTGCCGGAAGAGGGCGGAGAAGCGATCCCGCTTCGGCAGGCGAAAGCTCTTGCCCGGCAGCACCAGCTCCTCGAGGTCGAAGCCGGCCGGCACCGGACGGGTGTCGGTCTTGGCCTGGATGATCGAGAGCGGCATCACGATCGCGCGCGTCCACGACGACATCTCGTAGATGAGCCCGCCGGGCACCAGCACCAGCTCGACCGGAATCGTGGGCACGTGACGCTTGGGATAGAGCCCGAACAGGCTCAGGTTGATCCGGACGTAGCTGTTGGCCTCCTGGAGACCGCCAAGCCGGAGAATCGCCTCGCGCGCGCGGCGCAGCGGCTCGCTGTGCACGTCGAGCCCGGACAGCTTCAGGGCGAGGTAGGCCTTGATGGTGGCGTTGACGTCGGCGGGGCCGTCCGGATAGATGTCGAACCCGCCGTCGGGCAGCTGCCGGGCCAGGATGGCCTTCTGCGCGCGCTCGATCCGGTCCCACGACGGCGGCTTCCACACGCCCTCGTGCGGGGGATGCAACCAGAGCTGGAGCAGGACGTAGTCGGACTCGAGGGTGGTGTCGGCGAGCAGATCGCCGACCCAGTAGCCCTCCGGTTTCTGCATCGCGAGGAGCGCGGGCGCCGCGCGCGCGACCGCGGCCGCGGCGGCGTCGGCGAGCGCGGCGCGGCTCTCGGCCGCCGCCTCGGTCTGGTGGACGGCGCGGTCCCGCAGCGGCTCGAACCACGACGATGGCATGCCAGCCAGTCTACACGATGGACGACCGGAAGGACCCGCTCTAGGTCTCGCCCTCCAGACGGGTCATCGGTGACGTGATGGTGAGGCCGCCGTCGATCACGATGCACTGGCCCGTGACGAACGAGGCCGCGTCCGACACGAGATAGGCGACCAGGCCCGCCACGTCCTCCGGCGTGCCGTGCCGGCGCACCGGCGTGGCCGCGCGCAACCGCCCGGTGGCGCGCGCGTAGTCGAGGCCGAGCCCTTCGGTCACGTAGTAGGTCGACGAGTCGGTCGCGATGAAGCCGGGCGTGACCGCGTTCACCGTGATCCCGATCGGTCCCAGCTCGAGCGCGAGCCCGCGGACCAGTCCCTCCGCCGCCGCCTTCGCCGCGCCGAGGATGCTGTGGCCGGTCATGGCCTGGAAGCTGTCGACCCCGGAGACGAGCACCATCCGCCCGGCCCGGCCCTGCATGAGCGGAACGGTCGCCTGGGCCATTGCCACGAGCGAATCGACGGAGATCGCGAAGGTGCGGCGCACGTTGTGCGGCTTCTGGTCGAGCAGCGGCCGGAAGGCGGTGGCCGCCGCGTTCGCGACCAGGATGTCCACGCGTCCGAAGGCCTCCGCGATCCGCTCGAACGCCGGCCCGACCTGATCCGACTCGGCGAGATCGAGCCGTTCGGCGTGCGCGCGGCGGCCGAGCGCTGCGATCGCCGAGACCGCGTCGGCGGCGGCCGCCTCGTTGCGGCGATACGTGATCGCGCAGTCGGCACCGTCGCGCGCCAGCCGCAGGGCGATGCCGCGTCCGATGCCGCGCGAGCCGCCGGTGACCACCGCGACGCGCCCCTGCAGCGGCGGCGTCACGCGTGCGCTCTCGTCATGGCTCGCTCACCTTGGTCTGCGCCCCTCGGCGCGCCAGAGAAGAGGTGGTGCCGGAGGCGGGACTCGAACCCGCAGGCCCTTGCGGACACCGCATTTTGAGTGCGGCGCGTTTGCCAATTTCGCCACTCCGGCAATCCGGGACCTCATTCTAGCGTGTCGGCAGCCGCGACAGAAGTCGGCAAGATGCCCGATGTCTCGTCTTGCGGACGCTGTCCCCGCAGCGGCGCTTGGTGTAGGCTGGCGTGGGTAGTTCGTCAACTGGCTTTCCTCGTAACCTACCCCGGAGGTGTGTCATGGCGGATAGAGCAGGTGCGGTCAACTTCAAGGGCAATCCGATCACGCTGAGCGGTCCCGAGATCAAGCCCGGCGCCGACGCGCCCGACTTCACCGCGGTCGATAACAGTCTGCAGTCGGTGAAGCTCAGCCAGGCCAAGGGCAAGGTGATCGTGCTCACCGCGGTCCCGTCGCTCGACACGCCGGTCTGCGACACCGAGACCCGCCGCTTCAATCAGGAAGCGGGCCAGCTGGGGGCTAACGTGGAAGTGTGGACGGTCAGCATGGATTTGCCGTTCGCCCAGAAGCGCTGGTGCGGCGCGGCGGGGGCCACGTCGGTGAAGACGCTCTCGGACTTCCGCGACCGTTCCTTCGCCCAGAGCTACGGCGTCCTCGTGAAGGACGGGCCGCTGGCCGGGCTCACCGCGCGCGCTGTGTTCGTGGTGGGCAAGGACGGCAAGGTCAAGCACGTCGAGTACGTCAAGGAGATCACTACCGAGCCCAACTACGACGCCGCGCTGAGCGCCGCGAAGCAGGCGGCCAGCGGCTAGCACGACGCAAGTACACGTCAACCTTGACAAAAGTGTGACGTGTCGATAAGCTGAAACGCGCGGTGGGGCTGTAGCTCAGTTGGGAGAGCACAAGGCTGGCAGTCTTGGGGTCAGGGGTTCGAGCCCCCTCAGCTCCACCAATTCTTGACGCGGGGTTACGGAGCGATCCGTGACCCCGCGCGTGTTTCGGCACAGCGAGCTGCTAGCCGCCGGCCATCGCGCCCACCACCATGAACGGCTCGGCGCCCGTCGCGACCGCCTGGGGCAGCGGCGCATCGGGCGGATCGTGGGAGACGTCCTGCTCGCAGGCGAAGAATCGCACGAACGGCCGGCGCTTGCCGGTGACGTGGTCGCGAATCGTCCCGCGCAGCATCGGATAGGTCGCCTCGAGCGCGTCGAGCACCGCGCCCGCGGTGACCGGGCCCTCGACGGCCAGCTTCACCTCACCGGC
>DATFYA010000022.1 GCA_035315345.1 Candidatus Methylomirabilota bacterium | reverse complement strand
GGTGCCGTCGCCGAACACGTCCTTGTCCGCGGTCAGCGGCTCGACCTTCCGCTTTTCATCGATCCAGCTCTTGAAGCCCGCGACGTTGGCGCCCTGCATCGGCGTCGGCGAGGTGATCTGGTCCCAGAACGTCAGCTTGAGATCCTTGTACGCGAAGGTGTCGGAGAAGCGGCCGACGTCCGTCGGCGTGGCGCCGGTGCCGCAGTCGATGCGGGTCAGGGTGACGTCGGCGGGCGACTGGGCCCACGCCGGCAGGCCGGCGAGAAGGGTGGCGCACACGCCGACCACGAACAGGAACGGAGCTCTCCGCATGGTGTCCTCCGGGCAGGTTAGGGGTCGACGCGCTCGATCTTCACGCTGCGGCGCGTGCGAGCGGACTCGATCATGGCCAGCGTGACCTCCACGACGCGCAGCCCGTCCAGGCCGGTGGCGGCAGGCTGGCCGCCGGTGGCGACCGCGCGCTGGAAGTCCTCGATCTCGGCCACGTAGTTCGGGAGCAGGGCTTCCGGGTAGTCGGCGGTCTCGTTGACGGTGTCGCTCGTGGTCTCGAAGCGACCGGTGCGGGCCTCCCACATCGAGTGGTGCCCCGCGATGAGCCCGGTGATCCCGTACACGCGGAAATCGTTGCGCGAGTCGGGCAGGAGGCGGCTCGCGACCACCTGGCCGAGCGTGCCGTTGCCGAAGCGCAGGGTGAGGCAGGCGAGCTGCTCGAGGGGGCGCGCGGCCGTCTGGCCGTCGGTGACCGCGGTGATCTCGTCCACGTCGGTTCCGAGCACGAAGCGCAGCAGGTCGACCGAGTGCACACCGGTGCCCATCATGGTGGACGCGCCGCCGATCAGCTCCGGCGTGTCCCACCACCGCGTGAGCTCGGTGCGCGGCGGCGAGCCGTCGCGGCCACGGACGCCGAACGCCCACTGTGCCTGGGCGAGCACGATGCGCCCCAGCGCGCCGGCGGCGACCAGCTCGCGTGCGCGTCTATAGGCGGGGTGCTGGCGCAAGTTGAAGGCCACGCCGAGGGTGACGCCCGCGCGACGGCACGCGGTCAGCATACGCACCGCGTCGGCGATCGTGGTGGCCATCGGCTTCTCGCACAGCACGTGCTTTCCGGCCTCCGCGGCCTGGACGACGTGCTCGGCATGCAAGGCGTTCGGCGAGGCGACGAAGACGCCGTCGACCCGCGAGTCCTTGAGGAGATCGCCGAGCCGGCTGTACGCGGCGCGTGCGTGGTGTTTGCGCGCGAAGGCCTCCGCGCGCTGCTGATCGCGGCTGTACACGCCGACGAGCTCGCCGCCGTCGCCCGCGGCGATGGCCGGCGCGATCTTGATGTCGGGATGCTTGCCGGTGCTGACGATGCCCCATCCGAACGCCATGGATTCCCCGGGTCAGGCCGGCCGGCTGGCCTCGAGGAGGGTGCGCACGTGCCGCACCGCCCGGATGATCTTCTCCTTCGTGTCCTTCCACGGGGAGAAGGTCGGCTCGGACCTCGGGGCCAGCATGGCCGCCTCGATGGCGGGCTCGTAGGGGTGCGAGGGGGTGTCGTTCGGCATGACCAGCACGGGCACCGGGCAGCCGGCCTCCTGGTAGTGGATCCGGACCGGGCCCTTCTCGTAGAACGCCATGGTGGTTCCCCTTTCGCGGCGGATCGAGTGCGAGGGGCAGCATACCGCAAACGAGGGGAAGAAGGTCAGCGCCGCCAGAGCCGCTCGGCCATGACGCCGACCGACCGCTCCACCGCCTCGGCGGCATCGAGGATCATGTCCTCGCGAAAGCGACGGCCGACGATCTGGACGCCGACCGGCTGGCCGTCGTTCTCGTTCGCGGGCACGACGGCCGCGGGCAGGCCCATGAAGTTCATGGCGTAGCTGTAGAGCGCGCTGCCGAGCACCTCGCGCACGCCCTCGGCGCCCTGCTCGTCGCGGTTCCAGGTGAAGATCGGCGCCGGAAGAAACGGGGTGAGCACCAGCGGATAGTCGGCCATGAACGTGGTCCAGGCGCGAATGAACCGATTGCGGTCGGCCATCGCCTTCAGGAAGTCGAGGCCCTCGAACGGCTGGAAGTACCGGTAGTACTCGTCGAAGATCGCGACGACGGTCTTCGAGCCGTACTTGCGCACGTCGCCGTCCATCAGCGCCTTGGCTTCGCCGAAGAGGCAGCGCGCGCCGGTGACGGCGGCCTCCTCGAGGAGGGGCGGCTCGACCTCACGCACGTCGTAGCCGGCGGCGGCCAGCACCGAGCGCGCGGTGTCGAGGGCCCGGGCGACCGCGGGGTGCAGGGGGAAGTCGAAGATGTTCCGGGTGAAGGCGACCTTGATCGGCCCCGGCTCGGGCGGCCCCTCGAATGGCATGGGCACCTGCCAGGGATCGCGGGGGTCGTAGCCGACGAGCGAGCGCATGGCCAGGCGCACGTCGCGGACCTCGCGACAGATCACGCCCTGCACGGACATGACCTGTGCCAGCATGCCGCGCTCGACGGTGGCCGAGGGATTGTAGGCCGGCACCCGGCCGAGACCCGGCTTGACCGTGGCCGCGCCGCAGGCATAGGCCGGAAAGCGGAGCGAGCCACCGATGTCGTTGCCGTGTGCGATCGGGCCATAGCCCATCATGACCGCGGCGGCCGCGCCGCCCGAGGAGCCGCCGGCCGAGGCGGTGGCGTTCCAGGGATTGAAGGTGCGGCCGTGCAGCTCGTTCACCGTGGTCCCGCGGAAGGAGAACTCCGGCGTGTTGGTGCGCCCGATGATGATGGCCCCGGCCCGACGGAGATTGGAGACCACGGGCGCATCGTCCGGCGCGATCACGCCCTTGAAGGCGACGACGCCGTTGGGCGTCGTGCACCCCTTCTGATCCACGTTCTCCTTGATCGTGACCGGCACGCCGTGCAGCGGCCCGATCGGACCGCCGGCGCTCACCGCCTTGTCGTGGGCCTCCGCCTCGCGCAGGGCAGCCTCACCGAGGTCGTCCACGACCGCATTGATCTTGCCGTTGGTGGCGCGCATGCGGTCCACCGCGCTGCCCACGGCCTCGACGGCGGTCACCCGGCGCGCCGCGATGGCCTCGGCCAGGTCGCAGGCGCTCCACTGCCACAGCGGTCTATTCGAGGCTGCCATTGCTCGCTCCCCTCGGCCTCACGTTAGGGACAGGGGTGCACGTCGCGCCCACGCAGCCGAGTATGGTCAGGCGCGACGTCCTGTGCGTTCACCGATCCGTCGCAGGGACAGCCACTGGCCGAATTCGGTATCGTACGTCGCGGGCGAGAAGGAGCCACAGGCCGCGTCCGGATACCAGGTGAGCTCGCCAAAGACCACCCGGTCCTCCAGGTCGTAGAAGTCCGCTCGCACGAATGGCAGGCCCGCGGCCAGAGCCGTCGCGTAGTCGACGATGGTCCTGAGGTTCGGCGGGGGAGGAGCCTGCGCGGCATTCGGCGACACCGGATAGATGTACTCGACGGGCACGAACTTCCAGGGGAGCCGGTAGAGCGCGCGCGTGTGCTTCGTGAATCGGTCACAGTCGACCTGGACGAGCCGTGGGACGCCGTCGAAGCAGAACAGCTTGTAGTCAGAAGGAATCGCCCCGGCGGGGGTCTGGAGCATCCGCTCTCCGAGGATCACGGGTGAAATATTCTTGTACGCCCACTCTCGCAAGTGCCAGTAGAAGTTGCGTTGCCGCCACGCCTCGAGCTGCGCGCTGGCCGCGGTCACGTCCAGGCTGCTCCGGTCCCGGATGAAGAGGTTCATTCCCGAGCCCGAGTTCAGCTTGAGGACGCACGGCGTCGGCAGCGTCGTCCACGGAATGACCTCGGGCCGCTCCCAGGTCCCGATCAGATCCGTGAGGACCCCGGGCCCCAGCCGATCCTCGACATAGCGTCGCACCGTCACCTTGTTCGCGAGCTGGGGCAAGAGCGGAGAGCGTTCGTATCGCCGGATCCAGTGGATCTTCTCGTTGAAGGTCGTCGGACGTCGCCAGTCGATGCGCCGCCCGAACACGCGTCGGAACTGCCGCGCCTGCACGACGTGATCAGGCGTCCAGCGCGCCACCGCGGCTCGAAGCCGGTTACGACAGCCGGCAATCAACCAGCGAGCCACATCCACCGGGCGTGCGGAACGGGGTCCGTGCATTGGTCTCTACGCCGGGGACATTGTCGGCCAGAACTCGCGCGTTCGAAATCCAGCGTGGCTGTCAGCATACCGTAGAGCCTGGGATCGGCAAAACTCCCGGGCGACCCCTTGACCCTCTCAGACTCGCCAGGTACGCTCGGCTCAGTGTCGACGCGATCGTAAACTCGCAGGCCTGCAGTCGAGGAGCTTCGGCCGGTGAAGTGCTCCGAGTGTCAGCACGAGAACGAGGCCGGCGCAAGGTTCTGCGAGGAGTGCGCGGCCCCGCTGGCCCGCCTCTGTGCCAAGTGCGGTCGAACACTATCCCCGACGGCGAGATTCTGCCCCAGGTGTGCGCACCCGGCTGAATTGGCCACCGCCCCGTCGGGAGCTCAGGGTTATGTCTCTCCAGAGTCCTACACACCCAAATACCTCGCCGAGAGGATCCTGAGCTCCCGGAGGGCCCTGGAGGGCGAGCGCAAGCAGGTCACCGTGCTCTTCGCGGACTTGAAGGGTTCGATGGAGCTGCTGGAGGATCGCGATCCCGAGGAGGCGCGCGCACTTCTCGACCCGGTGCTCAAGAGGATGATGGAAGCCGTCCACCGGTACGAGGGGACCGTGAACCAGGTGATGGGCGATGGGATCATGGCGCTGTTCGGCGCGCCCCTCGCACTGGAGGACCACGCGGTGCGCGCGTGCTTCGCCGCGCTGGCCATGCGCCAATCGCTTCGTATGTATGCCGCGGGACCCGAGAGCCGCGGCATGGACATCCTCGTGCGGATCGGCCTCAACTCCGGAGAGGTCGTCGTCCGATCGATCAGCAGTGATCTGCGCATGGACTACTCGGCCATCGGCCAGACGACGCACCTGGCCCATCGCATGGAACAGATGGCCCCGGCGGACTCCATCTTCATCACCCGCAGCGTGCGGCATCTGGCCGAAGGCTTTGTGACCGCGCCGCTCGTCGGCAATGTCAGCGTGAAGGGTCTGAAGAATCCGGTTGACGTGTATCAGCTCACCGGAGCCCGCTACGGCGCCACGCGGCTGCAAGCCGCGGCGGTACGCGGACTCACGCCATTCATCGGTCGAGACGCCGACCTCGAGAAGATCGCTCAGGCCCAGGCCGCGGCGATGCAAGGACGCGGGCAGGTGGTCGCGCTCGTGGGCGAGCCCGGCGTGGGGAAATCGCGTCTGGTCTGGGAGGCCACGACGTCGTCGCGAGTCGCGGGATGGCTTCTGCTCGAGGCGGCCGCGCTCGCGTACACCAAGAGCACGCCATACGGTGTCGCGGTTGACTGGCTCAAGGGCTATCTGCAGCTCGAACCAGACTATGATCACCACAAGATCGCGGAAGCACTCGAGGGCAAGCTCGCGGGACTGGGAAGTGGGCTGCTGGAGCTGCTTCCCGCCTTTCAGTCGCTTCTGGACATTCAGGTGGCCGACCCAGGCTGGTCGGCGCTCGACGCGATGGTTCGGCGGCAGCGGATCTTGGACGCGTTGCGCCGGCTGCTCCTTCGCGAAAGCCAAATCCAGCCGCTGTTACTCGTGGTCGAGGATGTCCAGTGGATCGACTTCGAGAGTCAAGCGTTCCTGGACAGCCTCGTCGACAGCCTCGCCGCCGCGAGGATTGTCCTGGTCGCGACGCACCGTCCCGAGTATCGTCACGATTGGAGCGGTCACACCTATTTCACGCGGCTGCCGATCAATACGCTGACGGCACCCAACATCGACCAGCTCGCGGCGACGCTCCTTGGACACTCCGTCGAGCCGATCCGGCGTCGTCTGGTCCAGCTCACCGAAGGCAACCCGCTCTTCATCGAGGAGTGCGTGCGCACGCTCGTCGAGACTGGCCTGCTCGTCGGGCGGCGCGGGGCGTACCACGCGGTCGGGGAAGTGACCGACCTCGAGATTCCGCCAACCGTTCAGGCCGTGCTGGCGGCCCGCATCGATCGCCTGCCTCCCGAAGACAAGAGCCTGCTTCAGATCGCGGCGGTGATCGGCAAGGATATTCCGTTTCCCCTCTTGCGCGCGATCGTCGACGAAGGCGAGGATCTCGTCCGGGCGAGGCTCGCGCGCCTGCGCGCGGCGGAGTTTCTCTACGAGACTCAGCTGTTCCCGGTGCTGGAATTCACGTTCAAGCACGTCCTGACGCATGACGTCGCGCACGCGAGCCTGCTTCAGGAGCAGCGGCGCGTGCTGCACGCGCGGATCCTGTCGGTCATGGAGTCGATGTACGCCGATCGCCTCGGGGAGCACACCGAGCGGCTGGCCGATCACGCCACCGCGGCCGGCGCCTGGGACAAAGCGGCGGACTATCACCGTCTGGCGGCGGATCGAGCCATGACCCGCTCGGCGCACCGCGAGGCCGCGCAGCGGTTCGATCGCGCTCTGGAGGCGATCGCGCAGCTGCCGGAGACACACGAGACGATCGAGAGATCCGTGGATCTACGGATCGACACCCGCAAGGCGCTGTTTCCGCTCGGGCAGTACGCGCGCGGTCTCGGTCGTCTTCGCGAGGCCGAGCGCATCGCGGAGAAGCTGGACGATCCGCGGCGGTCGGCGCGCATCGCGGCCGCCATGATGGCCACCTTCTGGTGGATGGGCCGATATGACCTGTCGCTCGAAGCCGGCGCCCGGGCGCTGTCTGCGCCCGAGAGCGCGGGGGACCTGGCGCTGCAGATCGAAGTTACCTTTCGTCTCGCCCAGAGCCATCAAGGGCTCGGGGACTACCGGAGGGCGATCCAGTTTTACCAGCGCAACGTGGACGTGATCGGTCCGGCCCGGCGCTTCGAGCGGTTCGGGCTGACGGTCCCGCCCGCGCTGTTCAGCGAGAGTTACCTGATCTGGTGCCTGGCCGAGCTCGGGGACTTCAAGACCGGGGCCGCCCGCAGCCTGCGGGTGCTCGGCGCCGCACGCG
Organism: Candidatus Methylomirabilota bacterium; assembly: GCA_035315345.1. NCBI lineage: Bacteria > Methylomirabilota (SeqCode) > Candidatus Methylomirabilota bacterium. The sequence continues at coordinate 11,806 of DATFYA010000022.1, read as the reverse complement.
AATCCAAGCACCCGTACACGCTCATTACCGCCAACTACTGTGCCGGTCGACACGAGCTGATCAGGGGTGAGCTGCCGAGAGCCATACCGCAGCTCGAAGAGGCGTTCGAGCTGACGCGTGTGTACGAGTACCCGGTGTGGTTTCCCAACACCGCCTCGTCCCTCGGCTACGCCTATTTCCTCGCCGGCCGTCACGCCGAAGGGTTGTCGCTGATGGAGCAAGCGGTCGAGCGTGCCGGTCTGCTGGCGCAGGCGTTCGTCCATGCGCTGCGCCTGGTGTTCCTGGCCGACTCGCTCCGGCAGCTTGGACGACGCGAGGCCGCGCACGAACGGGCCGTGGAAGCGCTCGAGGTGGCCCGGACACATCAGGAGGCGGGGTCTGTGGCCTACGCGTTGCGTACGCTCGGGGACGTCCACGCGGACGACGACAGCGAACGCGCGCGGTCATGCTTCGAAGAGGCGGCCGAGATGGCCACCCAGCTCGGCATGCGCCCGCTCGTGGCGCACTGCCAGTTCGGCCTGGGCGAGCTCTCCAAGCGCCGGGGCGACTTCGCCGCGGCGGGCGAGACGCTTCGCACCGCCGTCGCGCTGTATGGGGATCTCGATATGGAGTCGTGGCGTCAGCGGGCGGAGTCCGCGCTCTCGTCGATCACATAGCGGGTGAGCCGCGCCATGCGTCTCTCGCCGGTGCTTTGTCGCAATCCAGATCTCCCCGCGCTCGCGTGAATGGTCGGGAACTTGTCCGACCCCATGATTCGTCCGGCCATACCAATGTATGCGATCATCCCGGCGGCATGCTCTGGAGGCTGAGGCGGTCAGTCACCAACATCCGCGAGGCGATGCAACGTCGCGCGGAATTCGGCGCTGCGCTGGGGAGCGCGAGCGACGTCAAGCTCGTTGTCGGCGCGAACGGCACGCGGTTCGATGGGTGGATCAGCGCCGATAGTGAGAAGGAGCTCGATCTGCTGGACTGCCGAGCGTGGGAGCGGGCCTTTGCGCACAAGCGGTTGAGGCACGTTCTGGCTGAGCACGTCTTCGAGCATCTGACGTTTAGGGGCGCCCTGAAGGGACTCGGCGTCATCCACCAGATGCTGGAGCCGGGAGGAACGCTCCGCTTCGCGGTGCCCGACGCGTATCATCCGAGCTCCTACTACCGCGACATGGTCCGGCCGGGAGGACGCGAACCCGCCGCCCGCGAGCATCAATACTTCTGGAGCATCGAAGACATTCCGGTGGTTGAGCAGGCCACCGGGTTTCGCGCCGAGCCGCTGGAGTATTTCGACAGTGAGGGATTCTTTCATGCGGTGCCGTTCACTGACGAGCGCGGATATATTCGGCGATGTTCGCGCCACTACGATCCGAGGGGTCGGCAGTCCGATTGGGAGTACAGCCGGATTCCCGCGACAGTTCCCGAGCGTCTACGCGGGGAGTTTGAAGCCCGAGGCCTGACCTACACGTCGCTGCTCGTCGATTTTGTGAAGGACTGACCTCACGCGTCAGCCGATCTCGGTGGCGGGCCGCCATCCGAATTGGTCGTCAGTCGACCACGAGATTCACGACCTGCCCCGGCACGTGCACGAACTTCTGCCCCGCTTGCCCGGCCAGACGCGCCGCGATCCCGTCCGCGGCCAGCGCCGCCGCGCGCGCAGCCGCCTCGGTGGCGTCGCGGGCGAGCTGGACGCGTCCGCGCCACGGTTTCACGGCCTCGAGCGGTCCCGTGAACGTCTCGTAGAGCCGGAGCGCGTTCGACTTCCGCTCGTCCTCCCCCAGGATCGTCCCCTGGTGCACGAGCTTCATGAACGGCTCGGGGTGCCGGACGTGACCGAGATCGAAGAGCACCTTGTGCCAGAAGCGGGCGTGGAGGAGGTGGAGCACCGCGTGCTCGGCGCCGCCGACGTAGAGAGATCGACGGGCATCCACGCGTCGTAGCTGTCCATCGTGCGGTCGCCTCGACGTACGCCACGACGCCCTCGCGCCGAGCCGGAGCTCAGCGCCTAGCGGTCGGGCACGGAACACGACCACACCTGGAGGGGCCAGCGCAGCACCAGGCAGCGAGCAGATGCGGCTGGACTGAGCGTGCACTGACCATGCCGCCTGACAATGACCGTCCAGACGGGGTTGCCCTGCGCACGTTTCAAGCGTATCTCTACACTGCCGGCGAGAAAGACGGCGGGAAGTGGTACTACTTCCGTCGGTATGTTGAAAGACCGCCGAGGACGTCGTTCGACGGGTTGAAGGCGACTTCAAGGTGTGGGCAGAGGGTCAGTGACGTGACACGCCGAGCGGTCACGCAGGTGATCGTCTCTGCCTTTGAGGAGGCCCACGATGCCGAATGCGATCGTCGACCCCCTGTCGACGGCGAACCCGCCCTCGCACTGAGGTCCCGAAGACTGCGCCTCGCGGGGCGAGGCCAAGGGCGTGATCGTCGGCGGCGGCGATTGGCTTCTCTCGTCGAGTCTCGACCGACGCACGGTCCTCAAGGGGGCAAGCACGGTCGCGCTCGGACTGCTCGCGTCCGCCTGCGTTCCGACCGCTGTGCGATCGGCAGGGGCGGTCAGCGTCGCGGAAGAGCGTGAAACGGTCTATGTCTTCAATGTCGGGTCCAAGGATGTCACCCTAATCGACGTCGCCAACCGCCAGGTGCGCGAAACGCGACCTCTCGGCGCCGCGGTGCGCTGGTTGTCCAACGAGCAGACGTACTGGGACGGGTCACGGATCTGGACCTACGACTTTCCCAATGATCAAGTCCAGGCCATCGCCATCGATCCGAAGCAAGTGGCCGTCACCAAGACGATCGCCGGGCTCGGCAAGGGGCCAGGCCACAGCCTGGTGGTGCTGCCCGACAAGAAGAAGGCTGCCGTCAACGTCGCCGGTGACAACCTCATCGCCTTCCTCGATCTCGAGCATGCGACCGTGGACGGGACGCTTCAGACGGGCGCGTTTCCCTGAGACCTTCACCTCACGCCGGACGGTCGGTTCGGCTTCACCCCGGAGCGCGAGGCGGACACGGTCTCGAAGATCGACATGGTCAGCCGAAAACTGGTCAAGACCATCTCGTTCCCGGCCCGGAGCAGGCCGCACATGTTGCGCGTGTCTCCCGACGGAAAGGAGGTATGGGTGCAGACCGCCGAGGCTAACACGAACGTCGTCCTCGACGCCTCCGATCTGTCGGTGCTCGCGACGCAGTTGACTGGCAAGCAACCCGTGACCAATGCGTGGACGCCGGATCGACGCTACTCGCTCGTCACAAACGGCCAGGACACTTTCGCGCAGATCTTCGACGCACGAACCTTCCTGGAAGTGAAGCGCCTGACGATCGGCCGGGGCGGCTCCAACATCGGGTTCAGCCGGGACGGCCGAAGCGCCTTCATTGCAGTGCGCGGGACGAACGAGGTCGCCGTGATCGACATCGCGAAGCTGGCGCTAGCGAGCCGGATCAAGGCGGGCACGGAGCCTCAAGGCCTGATCGTGCGCTGATCGCCTGAAGGGGGATCCACCGCCGATCCCGACCACTCGTCGGCGGCCCAACCGGCGCGCGACATGAGCGCCAGTGGCGCCGCGGCGGCGCACAGCAGCGCCATCGCCAGAAATGCCCGACCGCCGAGGCGCGCATACAGGTGGCCGGACGCCAGCGTGAGGACCGCGGTTGCGGCGGCCGGCCCCAGCGCGTATGTCGCCTGCGCGGTTGCGGCCAGACCGGGCGGGACGACGGCGGGGATGACGCGCATGCAGGCCAGGTGCAGCGCTGCGAAGGTGAGCCCGTGGAGCGGCTGGACGAGAGCAAGCGCCGTCACGTCGGTTGTCGACGCGGCGACGACCCAGCGGACAAGCCCGGCCGTCGCCGCCAGCGCCATGACGCCCCCGGCGCCGAGCCGCCTCACCAGCCAAGGACCAATGAGAAAGAAGACCACGACCTCCGCGGCGACCGACTCCGACCACAGCACGCTCACCGTGGCCGGATTGACGCCCGCCGCGCTCCAGCGGATGACCGCGAACGTGTCGTGCATGGCGTGGCTGCCGAGCACGAGAGTGGCGACGAGGATGACCCGACGAAAGCCGGCGACACGTAACAACCCGACGATACCCTCGCGCGGCGCCGGGTCGCTCCTGGCCGCCACGCGATTCGGCCGCGGGAGAGCTGGCACGATCGGCGCCATGACGCCGGCGAGGGTTAGCAGAGACGCGTGCAGCACCAGGATCGAGCCGAGGCCCCAGGCCCCGACGACTTGTCCGCTCACGAGCGTGCCGACGATGAACGCGCCGGATCCCGTGCCGCGCACCCAGCCGTACTCGAACCGCGCGCCCACCGGCCTTGACCCGCCTGCGCCCACCGCCAGCGCGTCGGCGAGCGTGGTGATCGGCGCCAGCACGGCCGCCTGCAGGACACTGATCGCGAAGAGCGCGTGGGCGCCAGCCATTCGTAGCAACCCCACGGCCAACACTGCCGCGAGGACCGTGCACATCGCGAGGACTCCTCGAAGGGCCTGAGTCAGGTCCGCCAGGCGCCCGAGCACCGGGCCGGAGATGAGCCGGATCGCCGTGCCGGCGCCAAAGAGAGCACCAAGCTGCTCAGCGGTGAGCCCGCGGCCCTCGAAGAAGGCCGGCATGAACGGGGAAGACACGCCGAAGGCGCCGTACATGAGCGCGTAGAGCGCCACGAAGCGCAGCAGCGTGTTGGCGTGCGTGACCGGCCGATCAGCCTGCTTCAACGCTACCGTTGTCTGCATGTCGCCGGGGAAGTCGGGTCGTCGAACGTGTGCGCGTGGCGAATGCGTCCGTTCGATACCAGCTCGAGAAATTGTCCTCCGAGAGCGACGACACCATTGGCTCCCTCCGGCGGTGGCGTCCCACGGCGGCCTCTGGTCCCCGTGACGTAGTCTGCCACACTCGGACGCTGGCCCCTCCATGCCACCCCGACCACATCGCGGCCACCGGGTAGGCTTCCTCCCGCGGCCCGGCGTAACCCGCGTGAAGGAGTAGGGAGACGTGCCCCGGGCTGACACGAAGATGGCGAGAGATGAGGCCCGGCACTCAGGCCGAAGCCCTCTTCAGACTCGACCGGATTTCTCGACGGTGCCGCGAGCCTGCAGATACCGAGCGACCAGCCAGCAGATCAGTGCCCAGACTAGACCGGCGCACCAGCCGGCAAGGACATCCGTCGGGTAGTGCACTCCAAGATAGACGCGGCTGCCACCGATCAGGAACGCGGCGAGCAGGGCCACAGTGAGCAAATAAACTTTCGTCCGGTGCCGCGTCGCAAAACGCGCAAGCAATGCTCCCAGCGTGAGATATAAGATTGCGGCCAACATCGAGTGCCCGCTCGGAAAGCTTGGCGAGGAGACGGCGACGAGGTGCGAGACGACCTCGGGTCGATCACGGCCGAAGTGGTGCTTCATGATAGTGCTGAGCAGCCCGCCCCCACCTGTGGCTGCGGCTACCAACCACATCGCACCGTACTTTCGCTCCAGGGAAAGGTACCCGATAGCGAAGAGCGTGACGGCAAGTAACATGGTCCGGCCGCCGAGTGCCGTGATATCGTGCGCCGCCTCCATGAGCCACGATGGCCCGACCGGAACGTGTGGATGACCTGGGACTCTCAGAAGGCGAAGAAGCCACTCGTCGAAGTTCGCCAGCTCCCCTTCGCCAATCTCTTCCGCGATCCTGACGAAGCCGAAGAATGCCAGCAATATGATCAACATGGCCACGAGTACGGCCGCCTCCTGTCGGGTGAGCCATCGCACCCCAGTGAGGACGCTGCGGCGCGTGGCCTGTGCGGCCTGCCGCAAGCGAGCGCTGCGCCAAAGGCGCCGCGAAGACGTCACACGAGCTGGTGATGAGCCAGACGGCTTAGTGCCAGACGCATTCGTTACCACTTAGGCTCCTACCCGCCCATTCTCGCGGTTGTGCGACACCGCGACCTTGTGATTGACGGAGCACGCGGATTCTCTCGTGAGTTCACCGACGAAGATCTGTTTGAGGATGCACGTCAGAGCTCGGCCACTCCGTACACGTGATAGCGTAGCACTTGCGGCGAAGCCTGATGCTGCCGCCAGCCGGAACGTAGCACGGCTGGCCTCCGGGTTCGTTGAGGTGTCTGAGTAATGCCGCCTCCGTTCGCTGCACCAAAGCGCAGGAGATGTCGTTTCGTCACGCTCTCCACCGGTACTCCTCTCTCAGGGCTTAGCCGAATTGCCCGAACCGCGAAGGCTTGTCAATCGCGTTAGACTGACAAGGCGATGGCCGTGGCGCCCTGGATTGTGACGTGCACGTGCGGGTGGACCGTGACCGCGTTCTCTCCGGAAGACGCCTGCCAACTGATTCACGAGCATCAGCAGAGCGCCGGATCCGAACGACGGCACTTCATCACCATCAAAGGTTTGTTGCCCGACCGGCAAGTTGCCAGCGAATAGTAGTTTCGTCCGGGGGTCCCAGCGGCGATCAGGCCGAGCCTTACTGCGGATATAGTCTAGGAATGTGGCGATCGGTTGGCGTGTTTGTCGATAAGATTGTCGGACCTGTCCGCCTTGTTCCGCCGACAGACGCGGGGGAAAGTCGCCCCGCCGATACCGGCGGACGCCAAACCCGCTAGCGGCTCGCCACCACAGAGTGGTGGCCGGTCTGCACCGCGCGGGTAAGGCCGCCGTGCCCGGCCATACCGTCACCGACCACGGCCCCGGCACGGGCTCCGACTGCAGGAGGAGGCCATGCCCAGCCAACACGACCAAGATCGACCGAAACCGCGTCGTCCTTATCCTCAACACGATCCTCGCGCTCGAGCTGGCCGGCGTCGTGCGCTACGTCCACTACTCTGCATGGCCGGCCCCCGCCGCCTATCCGGCGAAGCGGAATGCGGCCTCATAGATGACCGGAACGGTCTTCGTTGGCAACGCTCCGGGAGCTGGACGGTTGTATTCGGTGAGGGGGACGGCCGGATCAGGCGCGAACCCAGCACCCGCGAGCTCCGACAGAAGCTGGTCCCCGGTGAGGAAGCATTGCGGCTCACCCGAGAACTGCGTGAACACGAACGATTCCCCGGTGACCGCCTCCGCGTCGGCCGGCAGTGTATGACGCGAAAACGTGAAGACGAACAGACGGGCTCCCCGCCTTGCGACGCGGGCCGCCTCATGAAGCGCGCGGCGAAACTCCGCCGCCGAGCCCGCGAGATTCCAGATGCCGTGGGCGATCACCAGATCCACGCTGCGGCTGCGGACCGGGAGCGCGTCCATCGGGCTGAGCAGCACACGGAGCCGATCGGCCAGGCCCTCATCCCGCGCCCGCGATGCGGCGGCCGTGAGCATCGGCCATGAGAGATCGAGTCCGGCCACGCGCCAGCCCGACCGCGCCAGGGGAATCGCGTTCCGGCCGGCGCCGCAGCCGAGATCGAGCGCTCGTGCGGTGGGCGCGTGCGACAGCACGCCCGTGGCGTACCGGACGAGGACGGTGTTCGGAGGCGACTGCACGAAGCCCGCGACGGTGTCGGGACTGCTCCAGAAGGACTTCGCAAGAGGGTCCACGATCAGACGATACCGCGGTGCCGAGGCGGGCACGAGCGGCTGGGGGCGACCCGTCCGGCGCGACCGATGCAACGGGCTCAGCGCCCGGCCGGGGTCGCCGCGTAGCGCGCGCGGGCCAGCTCCACGATCTCGAGGATCGTCTGGCCGTAGGTGCGTCCCGAGGCGCGGGCTCCCTTGATGAACTCGGCCCCGGAGGCCAGATAGGGGTTGGGATTCGCCTCGATGAGATACACCTTGCCGTCCGGGGTCAGGCGGAAATCGACGCGGGCGTAGTCGCGCAGGCTCAGCGCGTGGAAGGCGGTGAGGGCGGCGTGACTCATCGTCTCCTGCACGTCGTCGGGGAGCTCGGGTACCAGGACCTTGCTGCCCCGATACGCCTGCGTGCCTTCCGCCCACTTCACTTCGCTGCCCGCGATGCGGGGTGTCCCTTTGGGCAGATGCGAGAGATCGAGCTCGACGGCGGGTAGGGCGTGGGCCTGGTGGTTGCCCAGCACGCCCATGTAGATCTCGCGGCCCTCGATGTACTGCTCGATGAGCACGGGGTGATCGAACTCGGACTGAAGCTGATCGATGCGCTCCATCAGCTCCTTGATGCTGCCGACGAGGGCGTCGAAGCCGATGCCGATCGACCCGTCTTCGCGGGCTGGCTTGACGATGACGGGGAAGTCGATGTCGTGCGCCGAGTCCAGCCGCCCGCGCCAGACCACCGCCCAGCGGGGCGTGGCCAGACCGTGGAAGCTGAAGATCTTCTTGGCCAGCGCCTTGTCCATGGCCAGGGTGAGGCCGCGGGCCCCGGAGCCGGTGTAGCGAAGCCCCAGGAGGTCGTAGTACGCCGCCACGTGGGGCTCCTTGGTGTCATCGTCACCGAAGGACTCCACCAGGTTGAAGACGAGATCGGCCTGGGCCTGGGCGAGTGTGCGCAGGCACTCCGGCGTGCCGTCCACGGCGAGTCCGGACACCTCGTGCCCGGCCTTGCGCAGGACGTCGGCGACCTGCTGGACATCCGTCTTGCGCCGGCCCTTGGGGCCGTCGATCGACTCGTCAGCGCCGTGGGCGACGATGATTCGCATGCTGGGCGTCCCCCTCGTGGCCCCGGCGGCCACGGCCGGAACGGCGAGCACGGGGGATGAAGCGACCGTGGGTGAGGAAATTCATCACGAGGGTGGTCGCGTACGTCGTCAGCTCCACCAGCGTGGCGGCCTCCGCCGCCGCCGGCACCGCGAGACCGAGACGCGCGGCTGTCTCCTCGATCCTCGTCACCAGCGCCCGGATGACGCTCCGGCGCACGCCGGTCCAGTACTCGATGCGGTTGACGAGGACGGGGCGGTGCTCTCGCAGGAAGTCGGCGGCGGGCCGGGCCCCGTGCCGGCGACGCACGAAGAAGTCGGGCAGGTCGTGCTCGAGCGCCACGTCGACGGGCTCCGGCACCGGCTCCTGCGCTCGAAAAAATTCCTCCACCGTCATGTTCATCTCCTCCACCGTGATGTCGGTGGAGGCCAGACGCACGAGGGGATCGGTATCGCCCAGCCGGTGCGCCGTCCGGTCGACGTAGCGGAGCTTTCGCATGGCCGGCCAGCCTCGATAGCGCTGGCGCCAGCGCGAGCGGGGGGTCAGCCAGACCGCGAAGGTCTCCGCGAAATCCTCGTCCGGATGTTTTTGCGCGTACCAGCCCTCCATGTGACGTACGAAGCGGCGATCGAAGGGCACCGGCCGGTAGCGGTCGCGGTAGGGTCGATTGAAGGGGCCGAACAGCTCCCGCCATTCCGGCGTCTCGTACAGCTTGTAGGCGTAATTGAAGGCGTGGCCCGCCTCGTGCCGCAGGTACATGCGAATCTCGCGGGCGTCCTCGACGTCGTCCAGCTCTTTTTCGAGACGCGCCAGATTGGCGTCGGCCAGGTAGAACGGGATCCCGATGATCGGCTCCTCGTCCGGGCACCCCCACTCGTCGGTCAGATAGGTCGGAGGCCGAAACCGCTGGAGTCCCTTGGCCTCCAGCTCGCGATACAGGTCGGCGACGTACCGCTCGACCGGGGATCCCTCGAGCTTGAGACCGAGCTCGTTGACCCGCTGGGAGAGCAGCGGCTTCAGGTCGGCGGGAGCCGTCTCGAACCCGGCCATCGCCTCCATGCTAGCCCGGCCGGCGCGCCCGGGCCAGCGCTCTGCGTCGACGCTCGGCGGCCGGAAAAGGACTGGCCTCGCCGTCGCCAAGGGCGGATGCTAGCATGTCGTCGACAAGGAGGCCTCATGGACAGCAAGAGTCTTCAGGATCTGGTGGTCGCTCCCAATGAGAACTGGTCGGGCGTGCTGACGCCGGGGCAGACGCTCCGCATCGTGGACCTCGAGGGCAAGCAGGCCGTCGACTTCCTCTGCTACAACGCCGACGATCCGGCCGACCGCTACAACGCGGCGGATACGATGAAGTACAACAAGAACGTCTACCTGGGCGAGGGGCACGGCATCTATTCCGTGCGCGCCACGAAGCTCTTCACGATCGTGGCGGACACGATGGGCGGCGGGCACGACACCATCGGCGGCTGCTGCAGCGCCGCCAGCAACCTGTTCCGCTACAACGTGCCGGACACGCCGAGCTGCCACGCCAACTTCCTCCGCGCGCTGGCCCGGCACGGGATGGATGAAAAGGACATCGTCGCCAACATCAACTTCTTCATGAACGTCCCCGTGCTGGCGGACGGGACCATGGGCATCGTGGACGGCCGGTCGAAGCCGGGCGACTACGTCGAGTTGCGGGCCGAGTCGCGCGTCCTGGCGGTGATCTCCAACTGCCCGCAGACGCGGAACCCGTGCAATGGCTTCAAGCCGACGCCGATTCGGGTGGTGGTGAGCAGCGCGGGTTGATCGCCGGCCGAGGCGGCCGAAAATGGCCTGCTGGCAGGCCACTCTCGTAGCCGCAATCTCGTGCTCATCGGCCACTGCTCGGTTGAGCATGCGGCGGTCCGATATTTTCCAGCAAGCGAATGGGGCAGGATCGACGCCGCTATGTCTCCTGTCCTGACACGCGTGTCAGCAAGCGTCCACTGAAGCGCGGTCGCCGTTCTAGGCCACGTGCTCGGCCTTGGGTCGGGCCGAGGTCGGAGAGGCGGCGCCGGCGTGGGTCCGACTCCAGATCCCTCGTCACTTCAATAGGATGTGCCTCGCGACGGAGCACCGGCGAACCGTCCCCGACGTCGAGTTCTCCACCGCCATCTCCCGGCAAAACTTGGCGTTTTTCATGCACCGCCGCGGGTGCTCGATCCTGCCGTGAATGGACGCATCGCAGATTTGGAGGAGCGCATGCTCGCGATCCGGGCTCTGGTGCACGACATCTTCGACGTCCGGGCCGCGCTCAAGCTCTCCCTCGGCCACCGGCGCACACGGACCGGCAAGGCGCCCGGCTTGCCGGACGCCGCCTCCGACCACTCGATACCTCGCCGGACCGCGTCGTCATCCGGCAGCCTGAAGCGTCAGCCCAGCCTCGAACGCCCTGGCGAGGTTCCCACCAGGGCAGACGTCATCACCGTGGAGACCCTGAAGGAGGCCCTGGTGCGGGCATCCCGAGAGCGGCTGCGCCTGGGTGAGGCCCTGGTGGCGATGGGCGTACCCAACGTCGGCCCCGAGCTGGTCGTCCTCCTGGATGACCTCCCGCCCGGCGATGTGTTGCGGGCCCTGGCCGTCCATCTGCAGATGGATTACCTGTCCGCCGACGAGATGCCGTCGGTACCCCCGTCTGTCAAGGAGCTGTCTCCCAAGTACTTGCGCCAGTATGTCGCCTGTCCGATCGCGGTCGACGGTGCGACGGTCACGGTGGCAACGGCCGAGCCCACGAATCCCCAGCTGCTCGACGAGCTCCAGCAGCTGCTCGGCCTGACCGTCAAGCTGTGCGTGGCGCCGGCCCCCGCCATCCTCGAGGCCATCGAGCGGGCCTACGGGGCCAATACCGCGCTGCAGAAGATCGTGGGGGACATGGGGACTGCGGGCGCGTACCAGCACGCCGAGCCGGAGGAGGACGTCAACCACCTCCGCGACATGGCCTTCGAGGCGCCGGTGGTGCGCCTCGTCAACCTGCTCATCGACGGGGCGCTGGCCGCGGACGCCTCCGACATCCACATCGAGCCGTTCGAGGACAGCCTGCACGTCCGCTACCGGATCGACGGGCTGCTCTACGACCAGGAGGCGCCGCCCCGCCGGCTGCAGGCCGCGCTCACCTCGCGGATCAAGATCATGGCGGAGCTGAACATCGCCGAGCGGCGGCTGCCCCAGGACGGGCGCATCCGGGTGACCGGGCAGGGCGGACGG